>DATCHY010000424.1:0-8558 GCA_036508065.1 Geomonas sp.
ATCAACACGCTCACCGGGATGGCGATCGATCTGGACCGGCGCCGCCCGATCCTGGCCAACGTCACCGGCGGGCTGTCCGGGCCGGCCATCAAGCCCGTGGCGCTCAGGATGGTCTGGCAGGTGGCAAAATGCGTGCGGCTCCCGATCATCGGGATCGGCGGGATCATGAATGCGCGGGACGCGCTGGAATTCATCCTGGCAGGCGCCACCGCGGTGCAGATCGGTACCGCGAGCTTCCTCGACCCTTCGGCGGCAGAGAAAATCGCGCAGGATATGGAACAGTACCTGGTGGAGCGGGGGATCGACTCCCTTGCCTCGATGATAGGGGCGCTCGAGGTCTGATGGAAGCCTGGGAAAAAAGCCTGGAAAATTGCGTTACCAGCCCGGAGGAGCTTTCCGGGCTTTTTCGTATCGATGCGGCTCCGCTCTCCGGAGTCGTGCGGCGCTACCCGATGCGCATCACCCCCCACTATCTGAGCCTGATCACCGGGCCCGGCGACGCCATCTGGCGCCAGTGCGTGCCCGACCCCGCAGAGCTCGACGATTTTTCCCAGTCACCCGACCCGCTCGACGAGGAGCGGCTCTCGCCGGTTCCGGGCCTGATCCACCGCTACCCGGACCGTGTGGTCTGGATCGTCTCTTCGTCCTGCGCCGTTTACTGCCGGTTCTGCATGAGGAAGAGGGGGGTCGGCTGCACCGGGATGGCGGCGGCCCCGCAGGACGAGGCAATCGCCTACATCGCCTCCAGGCCGCAGATCAGGGACGTGGTCCTGTCGGGAGGCGATCCGCTGCTGCTCGCCGACGACCGGCTGGACGCCCTTTTGACCGCACTGCGCAAAATCCCCCACGTCGAGATCGTGAGAATCGGCAGCCGCGTGCCGGTGACGCTTCCCGAAAGGATCACCCCGAGGCTGGTGCGGATGCTCAAGCGGCACCACCCGCTTTTCGTCAATACCCACTTCAACCATCCAGACGAGATCACGCCACAATCTGCCAAAGCCTGCGCCAGGCTCGCGGACGCGGGGATACCGCTGGGAAACCAGACCGTGCTGCTCAAGGGGGTGAACGACGACCCGTTGGTGATGCGGCGGCTCATGCAGCGCCTGCTCGCCATCCGGGTGCGGCCCTATTACCTGCACCAGATGGATCTGGTCAAGGGAACCGCCCATTTCAGGACTCCGGTCAGCCGTGGCGTTGAGGTATTGAATGCGCTGCGCGGCCATACCTCGGGAATGGCCGTTCCCCACTACGTGATCGACCTGCCGGGCGGCAAGGGGAAGGTGGAAGTCGCGTCCGGTCGCGTGGAGCGCGATGGCTCACGGCTTTGGGTCACCAACTACCTCGGCGAAACTGTCGAGTATCTGGACGCAGAATAACCCTGCCTGGTCTTCGCTTAGCGTTTCCTTTTTTTCCCCTTCATCTTTGTCGCATTTGGAAAAAGTTCACCTTTGCCACGGCTGCTGAAATTCTTCATTCAACCGATGGCGGGACGCATGCAATGCGTCTTCTGCAACAACTGCGCGAAGCCTGGCTGGCGGGCCGTAGAGACGCATTGCATGCGTCTCTGGTTTACCTGCCGATACGGACTTCAAGGGTTGATATCCAGCCGATGATGAGACGCATGCAATGCGTCTCTACGTATCGCTGATTGTGCCGTTGCCGTTTGGTAACAGAGCTTTAACTGCAGTTGTATGCCGTATTACTTTAACTGTAGGTTGCTCTTCCCTGGTATTTCGGAAGGCCGGTTCTTTCTCCTTTCCCCCTTTGTCCCTTTCTTGTTTTGCAGTGCGGTCAGAAATCTCCACCCGGGCCGCTCGGTTTACACTGACTGCCAGCTTATGCCGCGTGGCTGTTGTCCCGGTTCGATCAATTACCTGCTCAATTTTTATTTTTTCGGCACTGCCTGCCAGTGGATTTAAGGTATACTAATGTTGCCGATTTTGAACTGGGGCCAAGTGCGAGGGGACCGAAATGAGAAGAGTTCGAACTGACGAAGATATCTTGAAGGATCAGCCTGTCATAAAGGATGTGGAAGCTATCTGTGCCGTGTGCGGCGCCGTGCTGGAAATGGATGAAGAGAGCAAGGAGTACAGCTGTCCGGTCTGTGATGCTGAGGAAGAGGCCTAACCGAACCCGCAGGATGTTGGTATGCTGACATTGCCGATCGGCCAATCGGAAACGTCTTCAGTAACTCTGCTGGAACAAGGTTCTGGGCCAGGGACTAAACGCGGCGATAATGTTCGATTGTCACAGTCAAGAGGAGGTGAAGTATGCCGGCTAAATCGGGTGCAAACGACAAGGAACTAAGGGAGCTGCTGACAGAACGAAAGCGCAAACTCTGGGCCGAGTTGAGAGAGGAGTTGTTTGCAGAGACAGGTGAGGCACTGCATACCCAGTACGATATCCCGCAGGATGTCGGTGAGATGAGCATCCTCGATATGCTTTCCGATGCCGGGCTTGCCGTGGCAGACATCAGGCGGAGCGAACTGACAAATCTGGAGGAAGCGCTACGGCGTCTCGAGATGGGGACCTATGGTCGTTGCGAGGGTTGTGGGGAGCCGATCAGTATCCAAAGGCTCAGGCTGGTTCCGTTCACCGCGTACTGCGTCCCGTGTCAGAAAGGACAGGAGGTGCCGTCAAAGCCTCCGGGGGTCAAAATCTAATCCAGATCAACTGCCGCGAAGAAGAACCTCCGTAGGAGCGGCATTCCTGCCGCGACCATCGCGTCCCGGAGGACGCTCCTACAGCATCCATTCAAAGGTTCCACGATAACGTAGAACGTAGAACGTAGAACCGCCTCTACAAAAGCGCGTCAATCGCCTCAAAATCCAAGTCATTCTCTCCGTTTGCCATGATCCAGTTCAACTTCTCATGGTCCTCGTAGGTGATCTTCGCCACGTCGTCTGATAGCGCGCTGAACGCCTCGGAGGTGGTTTCCTCGACCCTGATGTAGGGGATATCGCTGTCGTGCAGGATCTGCTGGCTGATCTCGGAAACCGGGCCGTGACCGGCGATGACGAGTCCCGCTATCTTTTCCTTGAACGCCGGGATGTGATACAGGGATGACAGGGTCACGATCAACTCGTCCCTAGAACTGGTCACTATCATGAGGGTCGAGTCGGCCAGGCCGTCGATCACCCGCTGGGAGGATGCTGCACCGAGTTGGATGTTGTGTATGATGCGGCTCTTTTCGCTCAGGTTCCCCTGCAGCGGGAGGTCGAACAGCTTGGAGATGTGGCTCAGGGTGGGGTTGGCCAGGATCGGGGAGTAGTTGAACCCGTCGATTACCGCTATGTTGAGTGGATCGAACGCCTGTTTCAGGTACTTCCTGGTGAGATCCTTCTTACCGGGAATGAGCTTGTTGACGATGATGCCCCTGACGTCCGCGCCCTCTCGCTCATACAGCGCCAGGTTCAGGTGGACCGCGTCGATCACCCTGCCGATGCCGCTCTCGGTCACGATCATGACCGGTGCGCCGATCAGCTTCGCCACCCTGGCATTGTTGAGCCCGACCACCGCTCCCACGCCGCCGTGTCCGGCTCCCTCGATGATCAGGAAGTCGTACTTCTCCTCCAGTTCCTGTACCGCCTCCAGTATGCAGTCGCTCAGCGACAGGTCGTCCAGTTTTCCCGCCAGGTAGTCCTTGGTGAAATCCCGGTGCAGGGCGACCGGGGACATGATGGCGATGTCCTCTTCCATGTCGAAGGCCTTGGCCATGAGCAGCGCGTCCATGTCCACCATGAAATCGTTGTACAAGAGGACCTTGGGCCCGAAAGGCTTGATGAAGCCGACTTTATTGTACTTCTTTCTGGCCTGGTGCATGAGCGAGATGCTGATGGTCGTCTTGCCACAGTTTTGGCCGGTTGCCGCAACAAAAATCTTCTTCGCCATGTTGTAGAGACCCCTCGTTGGAATTGAGGGTATGTTTACACAATGCAAGGGGAATCGTCAAGTAAAGTCACTGGAACTTCAACACGAGCATGGAGATGTCGTCCTTGAAGGAGCTGACCCCGGTATAAGCGCGCACGGCTTCCAGTACTGCGGTGATTATGTCGGCTGCCGGCTTTTGGTACTCCCTGACCAGTATCCCCTGCAGCCTCTCGGTCCCGAACAGCTCGCCGCCGGGCCCCTCCGCCTCGATGATGCCGTCAGTGAAGAGCAGCAGCAGGTCCCCGTGCTCGATGTTCAGGGAGCGTTCCTCGAACTGCACCTCTTTTTTCACGCCCAGGATGAGCCCTTCGGCGTCGAGTTCGAAAAAGGTTTCGCCCGAGGGGCGGTACAAAAGGGTGGGGGGGTGCCCGGCGTTGGTGTAAAGGAGCCTGCCGGTCTTTGCGTGGTAGCTCAGGTAGGACATGGTGATAAAGAGTTCGGCGCGGCTCAGGTCGTCGTGCAGCAGTTCGTTCAGTGCCGCCAGGATTTCCGCCGGGCTGTGCAGCGTCTGGAGTTGGGCACGCAGCACGCTGCGCGTCTCCACCATGATGAGGGCGGCCCCGACGCTGTGCCCCGAGACGTCGGCGATCACCATATCCACCTCATCGCCGTTCAGGAAGATGTCGTAGTAGTCGCCGCCGATATGGCTGGCCGGAACGCAGCGCCCGGCACAGTCGATGCCGGGCATGGGCGGCGGCGCCGGCGGCAGGAGCGAGAGCTGGATCTGCTTGGCGATCTCCATCTCCTTCAGTATGCTGGCGTTTTCCAAAAGCGCCTGCTCCGCCTGTTTGCGCTCGGTGATGTCCTGCTTGATGCAGATGAAGTACTTGATGCGCCCGCTCTCGTCGGTGACCGGTGTGATGGTCTGCTCTTCCTGATAGAGGGTGCCGTTCTTGCGCCGGTTGATCATCTCACCGTGCCAGACTTCTCCGGCCGTTATGGTTCTCCAGAGCTCCAGGTAGAACATCGAGTCGTGACGCTCCGACTTCAGAAAGCTCAGGTCCCTTTGGAGCGATTCCTCGGAGCTGTAGCCGGTCATCCCGGTGAATGCCTGGTTGACCCAGATTACCACCCCGTTGCTGTCGGTGATGGCGATGGAGTTGGCGGCAGCCTCCAGGGCCGCGCTCTGCAGCCGCATCGATTCCTCGGTCCGCTTTCGCTGCGTTATGTCCGAGATGAGGCCGTCGTAGGCGATCAGCTCCCCCTGCTCGCTGTAGCGCGGCACTATGGTGTTTTTAACCCAGCGGATCGAGCCGTCCTTGTGCCTTATCCTGTGCTCCAGCGAGGGGATGTCCTGGCCCGCCTGGATGTCGGCGGTGAGTCGGGTGACCGCGGCGCGGTCCTCCTCGAAGATCATCTGGTACCAAAGGAATGGGTTGTTCACGTAATCTTCATGGCTGTAGCCGGTCACCGTCAGACAGCCGGGGCCGTGAGAGGTCTTGATGACGGTGCCATCCATGATGGTCACCGTGTAGATGTAGTCGGTGACGGCGGCGACCAGCCTCTTGTAGCGCCGCTCGCTCCTCACCAGCGCGGCCTCTGCCTCGCGCCGCTTGCGGCGCACCTCCGCCTCCTGCATCTCCCGCTCGATGGCGGGAACCAGGCGCGACACGCTCCCCTTGATCAGGTAGTCGTTGGCCCCTTCCTTCATCGCCTGCACCGCGGTATCTTCGCCGATCTTGCCCGATACGATGATGAAGGGGAGGTCGAGGCCGCTTTTCCTGACCAGCCTCAGGGCCTCCAGGCCGCTGAAGCCGGGGAGGACGTAGTCGGAAATCACTACATCCCAGGTTTCCTCGTCGAGCGCCTGCTGCAACGTCTCGACGGTTTCCACCCTCCTGGAGACGGGGGAGTAGTCGCCGCGACGCAACTCGAAGACCAGAAGCAGGGCGTCATCCTCGGAATCCTCAACTATCAATACGCGAAGCGGCTTCCCCATGAACGGACCTTTCCACGGTTTGGGATGTGAACATGCCTGGTGCCGGAGTGCGGCTGCCAGGCGGAAGGGCGCTTCTGGCGATGTGCCAATCGCAAGAAGGTGAGGCGCTTGTTAGTATAGCACAATTTCCCGGAAGCATGATTTGCCGGGGGGGGTTAATTAAAGTCCTTGGCGAGCTCCCCGGGCGCCAGGCGGAACTCGCAGAGCCATCCCTCAAAGATGGCGACCTTTTCGAGGCCGAACTTGAGCAGGTCCTGCCTCACCCGGGACGCGCTTTTTTCCCTCTCCAGTTCGCCCCCCTTTTTGGAGAAGAAGAGGTCGGCGAGGGCGACGATGCGCTCAGATGGGGTGACGGGGGACATCTCCCGCTCCGGCAGCGGAAGCTTTTGGCGCGCGATGTCGCGCGCCGAGAGCCCGACCCCGATGTGGCGCTCGCATACCAGCGCGTGCCGCGGGAGTCCTGCCGCCTCGAGTATCTCGCGGCCGATGATGCCGTGGCAGATATAGGGGGTCTTCCCGAAGCAGTGGAGCATCGGGGCGTGAATGCGGCAGACGCCGATGTCGTGCAGCAGGGCCGCCTCCTCGATGAAACCGAGGTCGAGACCAGGAACCTGCGCCCCTCGTGCTATGGCGAGCGCCTTGTCGGCCACCATCCGGCTGTGCCGGTACACGATCTCCAGTCCGGCGCGGTTGGCGCCGAACTGTTTCTCCAGCAATGCATAGGGGTCCAAGAATCCTCCAGTCGTCCTGTCCGGCGTTTCCCCTAGATTATGCCGATTCGGTCCCGGTTGCAACTGCTCTTGCCGGACAATCAGGCACCCGCCGGTTAACGTTGCGCGGCCGAGTTCTTTCCGGCGGCAGACGGTCCGAAAAAACGAACAAATGATTGAATATCGGCTCCGCACCGTATATGCTGTGAATCCTTTAAATAATAAACCTTCCTGGCGGTGCGATGACGGTACAATCGATAACACAACAGCAGGTGCTCGTCGTGGATGACGAGCCGAGCATTCTTAATGAAGTATCCCTTTTGCTGAGCTCGAGCGATATCCCGCAGGTGGCCACGATTTCGGACAGCCGCCTGGTACTCTCCTATCTCAGGGAGAACCAGGTCGGGGCGGTCATCGTCGACTGGGTGATGCCGGACGTCACCGGCGGGGAACTGCTGCAGAAACTCACCGCCGACCATCCCCAGATACCGGTCATCGTGATGACGGCCATGGGCGACGTCGAGACGGCGGTCAACTGCATGAGAGCGGGAGCCTTCGATTTCCTCACCAAGCCGGTGGACCCGAACCGGCTGGTCGCCAGCGTCCGAAATGCGCTCCAGGTGCGCGACCTGGACAACCAGAACCGGATCCTGAAGGACTACCTGCTGGCCGACCGGCTCAGAAATCCCGGCGCCTTCGCGGGGATCGTCACCAACTCCAAGAAGATGCGCTCCATCTTCCAGTACATAGAGGCGATCGCCTCGTCCCGGCAGCCCGTCCTGATCACCGGCCAGACCGGGGTCGGCAAGGAGCTCCTGGCGCGGGCCGTCCACAGCGTCTCCGGCGTCCCGGGTCCCTTCATCTCGCTCAATGCCGCCGGTCTCGATGACTTCATGTTTTCTGACACCCTGTTCGGCCACAAGAAGGGGGCCTTCACCGGCGCCGACAGCCAGCGCGACGGCCTGATCAGCGCAGCCGCGGGCGGCACGCTGTTCCTGGACGAGATCGGGGACCTGAACCTCGCCTCACAGATCAAGCTGCTGCGCCTTTTGCAGGAGAGGGAATACTACCGGATGGGTTCCGACCTGCTTCTGAAGAGCGATGCCCGGGTGGTCGCCGCATCCAACATGGATTTCACCGCGCTGCGGGCCTGCGGCAAGTTCAGAAACGACCTCTATTTCCGCCTCTGCGCGCACGAGTTCCAGGTCCCCCCCCTGAGGGAGAGGCTTGAGGACGTGGCGCCGCTGGTTGCCTATTTCGTCGGCACCATCGCGGCGCAGCAGGAAAAGCCGGTGCCGGCGGTCTCGCCCGAACTGGTCGCCTCCCTCGCGCAGTGCACCTTTCCGGGAAACGTCCGGGAACTCTACAACATGGTGCATCACGCGGTGACCTGCAACGTGGGGGGGATGCTCACTGCGTCCGATTTCGCCGGCCTGAAGCCGGTGCCAGCCAGGAAGCCGCAGTTAACCGACCCCGCCAATCCGCTGGTGGCCATCTTCGGGAAATTCCCGACCGTTCTCCAGGTCGAGGAATATCTTATCGGGGAGGCGATGAAGCTTACCAACGGCAACCAGACCGCGGCCGCCGAGCTGCTCGGTCTGGCCCGGCCCACCTTGAACAAGAGGCTGAAGCAGGAGCGCCTGTAGGTAGGTGGCGCCGACCCGTGAGGCAGGCAGCCAGAGGTCAGCGCCGGGGGGAAGATTGCCGCGCCGAGGGGTGGGCGATATTCTGCAGTAGGTACTTTTCGAGGGTGGCGTCAAGAAAGCCGCGTCTGCAATCGACTTCGGCCATGCTCTTGCCCTGCAAAAGGCTCAGGAACCGGCAGCCGCCGAAGCATAAGGGGAGGTAGGGGCAGTCAAGGCAGCTGTCGGTCTGCCAGTTGCCGACGCCGTGAGAAGCGCGGTAGTCTGCCACACCCTGGGCCAGGGTTCCGATGCAGAGATCTTCCCGCCCCATGAAGGCGGGGCATTTGTAGAGCG
>DATCHY010000425.1:0-20920 GCA_036508065.1 Geomonas sp.
TACGACAACACTCCTGTTGATCTTTGTCATGTGGCATCTCCTTTAATGTATTTCGTCCCTCCCCTGACCAATTCCTTTCACTGATGGGGTTAATCGCTTTCAGTTTGGCCTTGGTCCGGCCGATCAGGTACACGCTCCCTGCGTTCTGCCTGATTATACCGAAGTCGGTCTGTTCCTGGCTAATCCCGGCAGAAAAAACGTCGGCAGACGTCGGGCCGGTCCTGTAAATGGAGCAGCGAGCCTGCACGAATGAATTCACAGCCGTTTTCGATTATTAGTCTGCGCTTCCTTCGGTGGTTAATGCGGCATCAACTGCTGCAGACGTTCGGGCTCTTCCCCCAACCACTCGGGATTCTGGGCAGTGCCGTCGAAAATGGACGTGGTCTTGAACGGTTCATACTCTCCGCGCGCTGCCGCCTGTGCGGTTTTTGCCAGCAAACTCCTCACCTCCTGTTCACCCAGCGGGCGGAAGGTCCGCGCCGCCTGGCAGGCCTGATGAAGGATCTCCATGCTGTCGATCCCGGTTATGACGACGGAAGTGGGCAGATTCAGGGCATAATGCAGGCACTCGATCGGCGTCACGGTGTTGGACTTCAAAACGATCCCGTTGGCCATGCTCTTCATCCCGAGCACACCGATGTTCTCCCTGACCAGTTCCGGCAGCACCTGCTGCTCGAAACTGCGGTAGTGCGCATCCATGACGTTCAGCGGCATCTGGACCGTGTCGAAGCGGAACCCGTAGTCTGCTGCGACCTTGAGCATGTACAGGTGAATATTGGGGTCCTTGTGCCCGGTAAACCCGATATAGCGGATCTTCCCCGCCGCCCGGGCCTCCACAAGCGCCGCATTGGCCCCTTCTCCGTCAAAGATCCTGTGCGGGTCCTCGAAGCGGAGGATCTCGTGGTGCTGGACCAGATCGATCATCTCCACCTGGAGGCGCCGCAGCGATTCATCGAGCTGCCTGGCCGCCTCTTTTTTCGAGCGCCCGTCGATCTTGGTCATCAGGAACGCCCTGTCGCGGTAGCCGTCGCGAAGCGCCTTGCCCATACGGATCTCGCTGGCGCCCTCGTTGTAATCCCAGCAGTTGTCCATGAAGTTGATGCCGCGATCGATGGCGCTGCGCACGATGCGGATGGCGAGTTGCTCATCCAGATATTTGAGCCCGAGGTGCCAGCCGCCTACCCCGATCGCCGAGACCTTCTCCCCGGTGCTGCCGAGGGTTCGGTACAACATTTCTGCTGTTGATGGGCTGTTTGACATAATCCCTTTTCCTTTAACGCTCAGCGCGGGTTATACGGTGGGCAGGGGGAGTGACCTTTTCGCTGCGCTCGACTGCATCCCCCGCCTGCGGAACTTGCCTTGAATATCCTAGCCTGCGAAAGCGACGTGTCAAGGAGAGTGCAGCCCGGTAAAACGGGACACGAAAAGGGACTGCCGAGTCATCGGCAAAGAAAAAGGCAGCCGGGGGGGCTGCCTTCATAGAGCTTCCTCCCCCTTCAAGGGGGAGGTCAGGGAACAAAAGCCATGATGATCGTATGCGAAATTTAGCACGTTCCTCCCCCTTCAAGGGGGAGGTCAGGAGGGGGATGGGTTAAGAGGCGGCAGTTCAAGCCAGCGACTGCCGCGCCGTTTCTTCGGCTAGACGCAGGATATGTTCGGGAACCGCATCGACAGTGCCGGGGCCGATGCCGCAGGCGCGTATCAGTTTGGCGTCACTGAAGCCCTGCCACTTGAGGAACCCCTCGTAGCGGGGGAAAATATCGGCGAACAGCGCTTCATCCGGGTGCCCCTGGCTGAGGACGAAAACCAGTTTCTTCGGCCCGAGCCGGCTCGGCTGGGGATTGGTGGTGTAATCGGGAACCAGGTAGGAAAAGGTGCGGTCCATGAACCCCTTGAGCTGACTGGTGATCTCTCCGTAATAGACCGGCGAGGCCATAACGACCAGATCCGCTTCGGCCACGGCGGCCAGCACCTCGGTCAGATCGTCTTTCAGCACACAGCAGTCGAGTGCAGTCTTGCAGGCGTAACACCCCTGGCAGCCACGGTAGGTGAGGCGGTTCAGCTCGAAGGAGCGGGTTTCGGCCCCGAGCTCCGCGGCGGTTTTCAGGAACTGGTTGGCAATGGTCGAACTGTTGCTTTTGCTCCTGGGGCTCCCCAGCAGGCTGACGATTTTCATTGGGTCCCTCCGTTTCGATTTTTCTTCGCCGATCTTCCGAGCCCTGGGTCGGTCCGGCCTCAGGGATGCAGCATCTCGGCGAGCTCGAAGGCGAGTTCCACGCTCTGCTCGGCATTGAGGCGGGGATCGCAGTTGGTCTGGTAGTTCAGGTGCAGGTGCTTGTCGAGCAGCTGCCGGCTCCCTCCGGTGCATTCGGTCACGTTGTCGCCGGTAAGCTCCAGGTGGACGCCGCCCGCTACGGTCCCCTCCGACTTGTGGAGCTGGTAGAAGGCACGGATTTCCTGCAGGATGACTTCGAAGTTCCTGGATTTCTGGCCGTACTCGTTCTGGTAGGTGTTGCCGTGCATCGGGTCGCAGCTCCAGACGACTTTGTAACCCTCCCTGGTGATCTCCCGGAGCAGCTGCGGCAGGTAGGACGAGATTTTCTCGGCGCCGAAACGGGTGATCAGGGTGAGGCGGCCAGCTTCGTTATCCGGATTGAGCCTCCCGATGATGCGCTTGATGTCGTCGATGTCGTAGTTCGGGCCGATCTTCATGCCGAGCGGGTTCTGAATCCCGCGCAGGAATTCCACATGCGCGCCGTCCAGCTGGCGGGTCCGGTCGCCGATCCAGAGCATGTGCGCGCTGGTGTCGTACCATCCTCCGCTGATCGAATCCATCCGGGTCAGCGCCTGCTCGTAGTCGAGCAGCAGCGCCTCGTGGGAGGTGTAGAGCGTGACCTGGTTCAGCTGTGGGACGTGCTGCGGGTCGAGCCCGATGGCGGACATGAAGTTGATGGTCTTCCAAATCTGCCTGGTGAGCTCCTCGTATTTCTGGCCGGCGGGGAGCGCGTCGAGGGAGGCCCGGTGCCAGGCCTGGACACGCTCCAGCGCCGCGTACCCCCCGAGGGTGAAGGAGCGCACCAGGTTCAGGGAGGCGGCTGCCCGGAAGTATCCCTCCAGCATCCTGCGCGGGTCGGGCGTGCGCGCCTCCACGGTGGGCTCGGGGCTGTTCACCATGTCCCCCCGGTAGCTCTGCATCTCCACGCCGTTGACCATTTCGGTGTCGCTGGAACGGGGCTTGGCGTACTGCCCGGCGATCCTGCCGATCTTGATGACCCTTTTTTCTCCCGCGAAGGCGAGAACCACCGACATCTGCAGGATGACCTTCAGCAGTTCACGGATATCCGGTCCGGTGCAGCGCGAGAAATCCTCGGCGCAGTCGCCACACTGAAGCACGAAGGCTTTCCCCTCCACGGCCTCGGCGAGCTGACCTTTCAGCGTCTGGCATTCTCCGGCGAAGACCAGCGGCGGGAGCTGGGAGAGCGTCTTGAGGGACTCGTCGCGCGCGGGGCCTTCCGGCCAGTTGGGTTGCTGCAGGGCGGGAAAGGAGCGCCAGCTCGATTTTTTCCACTTCGGGGTAGGCATGATCTGACCTCTTAGAGCGTTATTTGCTGAATCTGCCGCAGCTGCCAGGCGGATCGACCGCAGTGCGTCGATGCCGGGATCCTTCTGTTGCTGGCTGCGGCAGCTGTTGCCATGCATGATAACAGGATTGCCGCGATTGAAAAAGCTAAAAGCCGTGAACCTTTCACCCTCCACCATTCACCGGTTTTACCGATACCAGAAAAGGTGAAAAATATCAATAAACTCGGCTGGAAATCGTGAATCCTCGCTCCCAAAACAGCTGTCACCGTGGTATCATCCTTCCATCATGGACATGGAACAGCACATCCCGATGACTCCCGGCGACTCTTGCGCCCATTCCGAGCCGCAATCGGAACCGGATGCAGCTGCAGCAGACGCTGCCAACGCACCGGGGGGGGCCACTGCAGCGCTTCCCCGACAGGACAATTCCCTGCGGCAGCTGCTTCGTAACCTATGGAGCGGGCTGCGCATGTCGCTGCTTCTCCGGGTGGACCCGGATCAGCTCTGCGCAACGCCGGTAGCCCTGGCGCTTCTCGCCCTGACAGACGCCATCCTCAACCTCGGCGTCTCCTTTCTTTTCGTCGGGCGCGGCGGGTCCTTTGCCTACTCCGCGGTGCCCGTCTTCTTCTTCCACCTGCCGCTGCTGCTGTTGTGCGGTTTCCTGGCAGGGAGGGTCCTTTCCCGCCCCTCTCTTGTTACCACCGTCCCCGTGGCGCTGGTCGCTCTCAGTATTCCCATCGAGCTTTGCCACGCACTGCTGGAGTGGCTGGCGCAGCTCAGGCAAATGGGGTGGCTGGATAGTTACCTGGATGTGACGCACTATTACCGGTTCTTCTGGTGGTGGACGGCGGCCACGCTTCTCTTCGCGCTGCGGCTCGCTCCGGCCCCGGTCTCACGCCGCATCGCGACGCTCCTGCTTTTTACCTTGCTGCTCGCCCCTCTCTGGTTCTATCCCCGCGGCGACCTTTGGGTGAGCGCCTCCGAGGGTAGTGAGAGCGGCGAACTCCATCTGACCGAGCAGGTCCTCGCGGCCCAGGCGCGGCTCCTCGACCGGCAGCTCGCGGGACTTCTGCCCGGCAGAAGAGGGGAGCCGAACCTCTATTTCGTGGGCTTTGCCGGAGACGCAACCCAGGACGTCTTCCTGAAGGAGCTGTTGGCGGCCGAGAAGCTTTTCACCGGGCGCTTCGGGACCGCCGGACGCAGCGTCATCCTCGCCAACAATCCGCAGACCGCCCTCACCCTGCCGTTTGCCAGCGCGACCAACCTGGAACGGGCCCTGACGCGGCTGGGCCAGGTTATGAACCGGGAGGACGACGTGCTCCTGCTGTTCCTCACCTCCCACGGCTCGCGGGAGCACGAACTCGCGGTCAACAACCGGCCCCTGGAACTGGACGGACTCACCCCGGAGATGCTCCGGCGCATGCTGAAGAAATCCGGCATCGCCTGGAAGGTGCTGGTCGTTTCGGCCTGCTACGCGGGTGGCTTCATCGATCCGCTCAAGGACGACCGGAGCCTCATCATAACTGCGGCAGACGCAAGCCACGAATCGTTTGGTTGCGGCTACGGCGAGGAGTTCACCTGGTTTGGCGAGGCCTTCCTGGGCGGGGCACTGCGCGACACCTTCTCCTTCACGGCCGCCTTCGAGAAGGCGCGCGAGACGATCCGGCAATGGGAGGAAAAACGGGGGGAAACACCCTCCAGCCCGCAGATCTGGGCGGGAAGGGAGATAGGGAAGAAACTTTCCGTCCTGGAAAAGCGGCTGGCAAGGGGCGCGCGGGAACCGTGACGCGGGGACCAAGCTGGATCGGCGCCGGTAATCGAGCGGCGGTTTTTCGAACGTCGAAACCGAGACGCATGCAATGCGTCTCTACACGTTAGGTGTCAGGTCCTTACCCTTGACCGTAGAGACGCATTGCATGCGTCTCGTCCGTCTCGTCCGTCTCGTCCATCTTGTCCATCTCAAATTGCCGTCTCTCCGCTTTGCTCAGCCTCGCATCCCAGAGCCTCAGGCACTCCCGCCTACCGTGATCCCGGAGATGAGGAGCGTCGGCTGGGCGTCCGCGACCGGCACTCCCTGGCCGTCCTTGCCGCAGGTGCCGATCCCGAACCCGAGATCGCTGCCGACCATGGTGATCTTCTTCAGTACTTCCGGGCCGTTACCGGCCAAAGTCGCCCCACGGACCGGCTCTCCCACCACGCCGTTCTCTATCAGGTACCCCTCGGAAACCTCGAAGACGAAATCGCCGTTCACCGTGTTCACCTGGCCGCCCCCCATGCGCCGCACGAAGAGCCCACTGGCAACGCTCCCGATGATCCGGGCCGGATCGCTCGCCCCCGGGGCGATCAGCGTGTTGGTCATCCGTACGATGGGGCGCGCCCGGTAGGACTCGCGCCGGCCGTTGCCGGTGGAGGCGCAGCCATCCTTCATGGCGGTGAGTCTGTCGTACAGGTACCCCTTGAGAACGCCGTTTTCCACCAGCACGGTCTTTTGCCCCGGCGTCCCTTCGCCGTCGAAGCTGAAAGAGCCCCGGGCGTTCGGTATGGTCGCGTCGTCCAGCACCGTTACCAGCTCCGAGGCGACCGTCTCGCCGACCCTCCCCCGGTACACGGAGGTTCCGGCCTGTACCAGGTCGGCCTCCAGCCCGTGCCCGATCGCCTCGTGCACCATGGTCCCCCCCGCCTCGGAGGATAGCACCACCGGGAGCACGCCGCCGGGCGATTTCCTCGCCCCCAGCATCAGCACCCCGCGCGCGGCCGCCTTCAGCGCCTGCTCCTCGGGGGATGCCTGGTCGAAGAGCTCGAAGCCGCGCCGGGCACCCAGGGGCTCGTACCCGGTCTGGGTGACGGCGCCGTCCTGGGCCACCACCTGCACCATGAAGAGCGTCGAGGTCGCGCTCTCCTCGCGGAACTCCCCTAGCGAATTGGCCGTCTGGGTCGTCACCTGCGAGTCGCGGTAGACCGCCATCACCTGCCGGATCCTGTTGTCAAACCCGCGCGCGGCGCGGTCGGCCCGGTTCACCAGCGCGACCTTCTCGGCAAGCGGTATCTGGTCGGGATGGATAGCGATCGGGAACCCCGCGCCTTTTTCCCGCTCGCAGAGGTTGATGTCACCCCGGAAGGCGCCGCCGCGCACGCCGCGGCTCACCGTCTCGGCGAGCGCCAGCAGCGCCTCCAGACTCAGCTGGTTCGTGTAGGCATAGGCTGTGCAGAACTCGGAGATGACCCTGATGCCTACCCCGCGGTCCACCGCGGCGAGGACCCGTTCCACCTTGCCGTCGTCGCAGACCACCGAAGTGAACGCGGTGTCCTCGTAGTAGATGTCGGCAAAGTCGCCCCCGGCCGAAAGCGCCCGGCGCAGTATGGCTGCGGTGTCTACGGCTTGCAGCACGGCTCGCCCCCCTCGGTCACCTCCGTGACCGCTATCTCGGCAGAAAGCGCCTCCATCAGGGCGGCAATGTCGTCGGCGAAGGGAAGGGGGTAGTTCACCCGGACGATCCCCCTCTTGCCGTCGACAGTGCTCATGAAGGAGAGCCCTTCGTACGCCTCGAGTATGAACTTCATGTAGACCAGATCGCGACTGGCAAGCTGGTAGTAACGGCTTTCGGTTTCCATGATACCCCCTGCGGACGGCAGGCAAAACGTCCTGAATTTAGATACCACTGTAGGGACGAAAAGACAAATCTTCTTTGCTTCCTTGCCTCTCCCCCAGCATCTGATATGTTTTCCAAGTATGAAATTAATGGGAATTAATATACATGCGAGGGCCGCCGCACGTCGGCGTGGCCTGATGGCGCGAGTCTGCGGACTCCTGGCGATGCTGCTCTTCATGGGAGCGGCGCAGGGATTCGCCGGGGCTTCGCCCGACCTTCTGGTGAAGCTCGCCTCTGAGGGGGATGCCGGCTATCTGGGCGCCGGACTCTCCGAAACCATCGCCTCGCTGCAGTCGAAGTCCCAGGCGGCTTTTCCCGGGTCTGCCGCCTCCTTCCTGGTGCAGCTGAAAAACGTCGGGGACCAGGCCGGCAGCTTCGTGATCAGGGGGACCGGAAGCGGCAACGGCTTCACGGTCCGCTGCGACGAGGCAGGGGTGGACAGGACCGCTGCGCTCCCGGGGGGCTTCACCACACGGGTCCTGTCCCCTGAGGAGTCGCTTTTCTTTTTGGTGCAGGTGACCCCGGCCGCCTTGCAGCTCGGCGTCAGCTTTCGGGTGACCATCGGGGCCGCCCGCACCGGCGATCCTGACCGTGTCATCGACCAGGTTAAAACCGAGACGGTCGCCTGCGGCAGCTCCGCCGCAGTTACGGTATCCGCTCCTCCAGACGGCTCCGGGGCACCGGGGACGGCGGTCAATTACCCGTACACGGTGACCAACGTGGGGAACGCCGGCAACAGTTTCACTCTTTCGGTGCCAGGTCCCGCCGACTGGGGGAGCGAGATCTACGCCGACGACGGAGCGGGCGGCGGCATCGCGCGGGACAACCTGCGCCAGCCCGGCGAGACCACGCGGGTCAACTCGACCGGGTTGCTTGCCCCGGGGGCGTCTTTCCGCTTCTTCGTCGAGGTTACCATCCCTCCGGGTAGCGCCAACGGGGCGCGCGCTGACACCAGCATCTCGGTCTCCGGCGCAGAGGGCGCCAGCGGAGCCGACAAGGTGACGACCAGCGCCATCACGGCCAGCATCTCGGTGGCGGAGAGCGTACGGAACCTGACCCAGGGCGGCGTCTTCGCGCCGAGCGCCAGCGCGCTCCCCGGGGACACCCTGGAGTACCGGATGGCCGTCACCAACGCCGGCTCGGCCCCTGCCTCCTCGGTCGGCATCAGGAGCGCAGTACCCGCCAGCACCGCCTGCCTGCCGGCGAGCCTCTGGATCGGCACCTCAGCCACAGGCGCGGGGAGCGCATGTGCTGCGGCCCAGTGCGGCTGGGTGCGCGAATCGGGCGGCAGCATCGTGGCGCATCTCGGCGAGGGTGTGACAGAAGCCGCGGGGGGGAGCCTCCCCTCAGGCACAACGCTCTATGTATATTTCCGGGTGCAGGTAGAGTGAAAAAGCGTGAATGGTGAATGGTGAATGGTGAATGGTGAATGGTCCCGCAATGCGCCGGCTAAATTTCTTGTAACTATTCAGCATATTGCACAATCTTGTGATTATTCAGCGTCAACAATCGGATAGCGTAGGGTGGGCCTTGCCCACCGATCACCGTCGGCCTGGATACCCGCAAGGAGCATCCTACAACACCGATTTGCGGGTGCCATGGCCGATGACTGCCGGTGGGCAAGGCCCACTCTACGGCGGCAGGAGCCAACGGCAACTGAATAGTCACGAGTGAAACAGTGATCGGGGAAACGGGCTATGGGCCCTGCGCAGAAGAAGACCGGGGGGAGGGTATTGGCGCGCTGGCTGGCGCTCTTGCTCCTCCTTGTCCCTGGGACCGCGGCCCCGCTCACCCCGGCGGGAAGCGTGATCACGCATAGTTTCGTGGCAAGTTTCGGGGCGCTGACTCCGCCCCAGGGAATCGGCTCCAACCAGACGCAGGTCATGGTCAGGGACCTAGCCGACCCGACCATCGTCCCGGCGCGCAGCGCCGCCACCCTCGCTGGCCAGCCGGTCGATTTCCCCCACACCATCAGCAACCGGGGCAACTCCTCGGACAGCTTCCTCCTCAAGGCAGCGCTCAAACCGGGGACTCTCACCGAAAGCGGCGCCGCACCCGCGATGCAGTTTTTCGCAAGCGACGGCAGGACGCCCCTTGCCGCCGGCGCCGGCGGCAGCCAGGTGGCCGGCCCGCTCCCCCCGGGTGCCTCGCTCGATCTGGTGCTGCGGGTCACCCCCCCGCCGGGGAGCGAGGGTCGCGTCTATGCCATCGAGGTCTCGGCCGCCTCCACGCTGGCCCCCGCCCGGGGCTCCAGCCTCAGTAACCAGCTGGTGGTTCTGGCGCCGGTCGCTCCGTCTTTGCGGGTCAGCAAGCAGGCGGGAAGCGCCGTCGCCGAGGCGGGGGACATCGTCTCCTACACGGTGCAGGTGGAGAACACCGGGACGGCCCCGCTTGCCCATGCCACGGTGAGCGACCTGCTGCCGCGCGGCTTTCGCTACCTGAAGGGGTCGACGCTTCTGGACGGCAGATCCTCACCCGACCCGGCCGGCACCGGGCAGCGGCTCTCCTGGGACCTGGGGACCCTCGACCCGGGCCAGTTGAGGGCGCTTGGCTACCGCTTGGCCGTCTCGGCCGACGCACCCGTCGGGAGCTCGGTAAACTGGGCCAGCGGGTCCGGGGTCACCCCGGGCGGGGGGGCCAGCGTCTCGCCGCAGGCCTCCGCCACCGTCAGGGTGCGACCCTCCATCCTCGGGGACAAGGCGATCATCCTCGGCAGGCTCTTCGAGGACCTGAACGCCAACGGCATGCCGGACCCGGGTGAGCCGGGGGTCCCGGGGGTCCGGATCTACCTGGAAGACGGCTCCTTCACCGTGAGCGACCCCGAGGGGCAGTACTCCTTCACCGGGATCTCCGCCGGAAACCACGTGGTGAAGATCGACCGCTCCACGCTGGCGCGCCGCCTGCGGCCCGCCCCCTACAACACCGCCTTCGCCGGGGTGGGATGGTCCCAGTTCATCACGGTCCCCTTCGGCGGCCCCGCCCGCGGCGACTTCGCCCTGGTCCCCTCGGGACTTGCCGAGGAAGCGCCGCCAGCCTCCGAAGCAGCTGCGCCGCAGCCGATCTCGCCCGAGGGAACTGTCCCGGGCCCGGCGGTGCGACTCACGGTGACCCCGGAGCGGGTCGACATGCCGGCGGACGGAAAGAGCGTCCTCCCGGTCACGGTCGAGCTGTTGAACGCCCAGGGGAGGAGGGTGGCCGGGGAAAGGACGGTGACCGTGTCGCTTGGCCGCGGGGCGATCGTCGAGCCCGACGCGGACCCGGCGCTCCCGGGGCACCAGATCCGCGTGCAGGACGGCATCGGGGTATTCCGGGTGCGCTCCGGCATCTCCGCCGGCCAGGACGTGGTCCGGGTCAGCGGCGAAAACGGCAGCTCCGGGGGGCTCGACCTCTACTTCAGCTCGGAGCTGCGCGACTGGATCGTGGTCGGGCTCGGCAGCCTCACCTTCGGCGGCAAGGCGGTGAGCGGCCACCTGGAGAAGATAGACAAGGAGGACCGCTTCGACGAGGGGATCTTTCACGAGGAGAGGCTCGCCTTCTTCACCAGGGGGAAGATCCTCGGCAAGTATCTCCTGACCGCCGCCTACGACTCCGGGAAGGAGCGGCGCGACGGTGTGTTCCAGGCCATCGACCCTGAGAAGTACTACCCGGTCTACGGCGACGCCTCGGACCTAGGCTACGAGGCGCAGTCCCGGGGCAAGGTCTACCTGAAGCTGGAGGCGGGGCGCTCCTACCTTCTGGGGGGCGACTACCGCACCGATCTCTCGGAGAACGAGTTCACCCGCTACGACCGGGCCTTAAACGGCGTCAAGTTCGAGTTAAACGGCGAGCATGCCAGTGCCAGGGGGTTCGAGAGCCGGACCGAGGAGACCGCCGCCAAGGACGAGATCCCCGGAAACGGTAGCTCCGGCTACTTCTTCCTGAGCCGCAAGCCGGTCTTTGAGAACAGCGAGCGGGTGAGGATCGAGGTGCGGGACCGCTACCATTCCGAGCGGGTGCTATCCGTCGTGGAGAAGCTGCGCTACGCCGACTACTCGATCGACTACAGCGCCGGGACGGTCCTTTTCAAGGAGCCGGTCCCCTCGCTCGACCAGAACCTGAACCCGGTGACCATCGTCGTGGTCTACCAGAGCCAGTCGGGCGGGGCGAAGCGTTACGTCTACGGCGGGCGGGGGCTTCTGAAGGGGGATAACGGCTCCTTTTTCGGCGGTACCGCGGTCGTCGAGGAAGGGGCGCTCAAGGACAGCACACTCTTCGGCCTGGACGCCGGGGTGAAGTTCGGCGAAAGGGTCACCCTGAAGGGGGAGGGGGCCGTGAGCGACACCCTGGACCACGGCAGGGGGAGCGCCCGGAAGGCGGAGTTCTCCGCCCGCCCGCTCGACTCGCTGAACCTGGGCGCCTACTACCGGAAGGTCGACGCCGACTTCTTCAACAGCTCCATGACCGGGACCGAGACCGGGACCGAGAAGTACGGCGGCCGCCTCGATTACCGGGGCCTCCCCGACACGCTTCTGTCGGCCGAGAGCTTCGTGCAGAAGGACGCGCTGCAGGGGGGCACCCTGTTCGGCAACCAGGCCGGCTTCGTCAGGAAGTTTTCGCTTCTGGAGGGGGAGGGTGGCTTCAAGAGGGTGGCGCAGGAAAAGGGGGGGGCGGAAGGGCATTCGGACCTGCTGTACGCGGGGGTGAAGGGGGCGCTCAGCACCCGGCTCGACGCCACCCTGAGGCGCGACCAGCTCCTGGCTCCCTCAAGCGTCGCCGAGTACCAGACCAGGACCTTCCTGAAGCTCGACTACCGGATCACCGACGCCACGCGCGCCTTTGTCACCGAGGAGTACCAGGAGGGGGACCCGCTGGTCCGGCAGGCGACCCTGCTCGGCGTGGAGAGCAGGCTCTCGGAGCGGATGCGCCTCACCACCGGGTACCAGCTCTCCAGCGGCTCCGCAGGGTCGACCCAGC
Source organism: Geomonas sp. (assembly GCA_036508065.1). Lineage (GTDB taxonomy): Bacteria > Desulfobacterota > Desulfuromonadia > Geobacterales > Geobacteraceae > Geomonas. The sequence goes on from DATCHY010000425.1 coordinate 12,186, forward strand.
ACAGCAACGTCGATCTCAACACGAAGCTGGTCGAGCGGCAAGGCTTCTCCCTTAACTCGCGCAGCGGCTACCAGCTGGAGAACGCCCTCTCCGGGGAAAGGGGACAGGCGATCCTCGGTCTCAACAGCCGCCTGGAGGCGGCCCCGGGGGTGCTTCTCAACTCCACCCTGGAGCGGGTGCAGACGGTACAGGGGAGTTCCGGGACCCGCACCGCCTTCACCCTGGCCGGGGAGTACCTGCGCCAGAGGGACCTGAAACTCACCGGCCGCTACGAGATCAGGTCCGGCCCGGACGAGACCGCCTCGCTGTACGGCGCGGGGCTCGCCTACAAGGTGAACGGGTCGCTCACCCTGCTCGGGAAGGGAACCGTTTGGGACCGGGACGCCGACGCGGGGCACGACCTGCTGCTCGACGGCTACCTCGGCACCGCGTTCCGGCCGCTGGCGGGCCACCCGCTGCAGCTTCTCACCCTGGTGCGCTACAAGCAGGACGACAAGGGGAGCGTCCCCGGCGCCGACCGGAGCAAAAACGTCATCCTTTCCGCGGAGCCGACCTACCGGGTGGACAGGAACTGGAGCGCCCAGGGGAAGTACGCGGGGAAGAGGGGGTGGCTTACGGACCCCGCCGGCAACCGGTACCGGGCCTACACCGACCTGATCCTTGCCGGGCTGAGCTACGACCTGGCCGAGCGCTGGGAGCTCGCCTGCTACCTGAAACTCACGAACCAGTACGACACGCGCCAGCACAGCTTCGGCGCCGTCGCGAGCGCCGGCTACCGGGTCTACCGCAACGTGGTGCTGGGCGCCGGCTACAACTACGCGCGGCTGGACGACCGGGACCTGACCGGCGAGAGCTTCCAGGGGCAGGGCCCCTTCCTGGGGGTGAAGGTGAAGTTCGACGAGGAGATGTTCGATAGCACCGAGCGCCGGGTGCTGGTGCTCCCCGAGCCCGCGCCCGTTCCGCAGGCGGTGGCCGAAGCGCCGCCGGAGCTGGCGCCGGTAGCCCCGCAGAAGGCACCGAAGCCGCCGGTCCCGGCGCTGCTGTTCGCCGCCGCCAAGCGGGACGAGCCGCTGCAGCTCTCCGGGAGCGCGGAGCTCTTCACACTCTTGATAAACGGCGAGCAGGCCCGGCTCCCCTCGACGAAGGTGACCGTGAGCCGGGAGCGGCTCAGCGGCTCGCTCCAGCTGAAACGCGGCAGGCTCGCCCGCCCTCTGACCTTTCTGACCTCCGTGGAGAAGCCGGAGCTGGTCAGGGGCTGGTCCCTCAGCATCATGAACGCCGCGGGGGAGCCGGTGCGGGTCCTCAAGGGGGCCGGGGCGCCCGGGGCGCGCTTGGCCTGGGACGGGGAGACCGACGGCGCCGGTCTTGTCGCGGGGGAGCTGTACCAGTACCAGCTCGAGGTGAGCTACCGGGACGGCTCACTGTTCAGCACCGGGCGCGAGCTGTTCGGCGTGAGCCGCCAGGACGTGGTGTTCCTCACCCTTTCGGGGGGCGCCTTCGTCTTCGATTCGGCGAGGCTCACCGGGGAGGCCAAGCGCCTTCTGAAAGGGGCGGCCGGCGTGCTCCGGGCGCATCCGGAGGACAAGGTGATCGTCGAGGGGCATACGGACGGCATCGGCACGGTGAGGTACAACATGGGACTATCGAGAAGGAGGTGCGACGCGGCCGCGGACTTCCTGGTGCGTGAGGAGGCGATCCCGCCCGAGAGACTCCTGAGGCGCTGGTACGGCAAGTCGCTCCCGGTCGCGGACAACCGCACCGCGGACGGCAGACGGCTCAACCGGCGCGTGGAACTGAAGGCCGATTTCCGGGAGACGGTCCCGGTCGGCCCGAACGACAGGTACCGCAGCGCCCCCTTTGTCGTCATCAACGACCTCCCGGTGCCGGTTGACCCGCTCGGGCGCTTCGAGACCTTTGTGCCCGCAGACTCGGGCCTCCTCCGGGTGAAGATGGGGGACTCGCTCGGCCGGTCGCTCGCTACGGCGATTGCGGTGCCGGAGCTGAAGCTCGCCGAACCCGCAGGGAGGCTTCTGGTGCGCTACGGCTCGGCCGCCGGCGGGGTGCGGGTGGACCCGAGCGGCGCCGCCCACTGCAGGATTTCGGGGGAGACCGCGCCGGGAAACACCCTGGAGGTTGACGGGGAAAGGGTCCAGCTGGGTCGGGACGGACGTTTCGCCCTGGAATTGCCGCTCAAGGGTGGCGAGCAGGTGGTCGGCATGGTGCTGCGGGGCGAGGGGTGCCTGAAACTGATGAACCTGCGGGTCGAGTCGAGCGCGCAGGAGGCAGCGCCGGGGACGCCGCCGGCAGGGGCCAAGCCATGGTAGCCGGGACCCGGGCGAGGAGATGGGGGGCGCTTGCCGCCGAGGCGGGGGGGGCGCTCCTCCTGGTGCTCGCCCTGTTCTGGATCTTCATCGTGCTCCTCTACGCCCTGTTTCCCTCCGGCACGCCGCTCAAGGAAATGATCGGGGGCTCCCCGGAGCCGGCCGCGACCCCGGCGGAGAGGAGTGCCGAGGCGACCCTCTCCTCGCTGATGCGGGAGGTCCGGCTCAGGCGCGGCAACTCGATAGCCTGGGGCGGGGCCCGTGAGGGGATGCAGCTCTTCAGCCAGGACGCCGTGCAGACCTTTGACAGGTCCGGCGCCACCATCTCCTTTGGCGCCAGGGACCGGCTTTCCGTCGGGAGCAACTCCCTCGTCGTGGTGACGCGTCTGAACGCCCGGGACGAGACGGGCCCCAGGTCCTACCGGGTGCAGGTGGCGGGGGAGCTGCGCGGGAGCCTCTCGGCTGCCAGGAAACTGCGGCTGGAGTTTGCCGCTGCCGGTCACCTGGCGCGGGTAGAGCCCGGCGCCGCGCGGTTCCGGGTCTCCCCGAACGCCGACAACTCCGCGAGCCTCGCGGTCTATGCCGGCGAGGTGCAGATAGTCGGGAAGGGGGGCAAGGTCCGGGTGCCGGCCAACTTCGGGGTGACGCTGCGGGAGGGGGTCCTGGCGGGGAGAGCCGTAGCGCTCCCCGCAGCACCGGTCCCCGCAGCACCGGTCCCCGCAGCACCGGTCCCCGGGGGGCCGGAGCGGGCGGTCTACCGCTACCGCCTGCTCCCTCCCCGGGTCCGCTTCACCTGGAGCGGGGGGGGCGGGGATTACCATTTCCAACTCTCCAAAACTGCGCGCTTCGACAACTGCCTGCTCGACCAGAGGCTCGCCGCGCCGGAGCTGGTCTCCGGGAAGCTCACCAAGGGCAGCTACTTCTGGAGGGTGAGCCGGGTGGAAGAGGGGCGGGAAGGGCTCTTCAGCAGAACCGGGCGCTGCGAGCTGCAGCAGCTGCTCCGGGCTCCGGCGCTCTCGGTGAGCTTCCCGCCGGAGAGCGCACCCGCCGGCCCCTACACAGTTTCGGGGGAGACGGAGCCGGGGTCGAGGGTGTTTCTGGACGGCAGCGAGCTGGCTACCGGGAGCGCCGGGGAATTCTCGCACGAGGTGCGGCTCAAGCCCGGGGTCAACCTGATACGGGTCGAGTCGCTCGACCCGGCCGGCAATGCGAGCTACGCCTCACGGATCGTCTACGGTCGCCTCTGACCGGGGGAAGCTGAGAAGATTGGTACTCTTCGGGAAGGAGGATCGCTTGACCATGCCAAAAAAACTGAAATTCCCGCTCAGGTTCAAGATCCTGGTGGCCCAGCTCCTGGGGGTGACGGTCGTGCTCAGCCTGATCACCTTCACCATGGCCAACCTCTTTCACGCCGACAAGACGGCGTACATCCACGACCTCACCTCCACGGTCGTGCTGCACACGGCGGAGGAGGCCAATGCCCTGCTGGTCGGCTACCGGGAAAGGCTCAGGCTGTTCTCGAGGATCATGGCGCAGGACGAGCTCGACGGGCGCCAGCAGGTGCTCAATCGGCTTTTCGAGGAGTTCGGGGAGTTCCTGATGGTGACCCGCGGCTCCGCGGGGGGCGAGGAGACGGTCTACGACGCGGCGGCGCTGGCAGCAGGCGGGCTTTCCAAGGAAGATCTGCTCCGCTTCAGGAGTTCCCATCCGCTTCCGGCAAGCCTCGCCGGGGGGGAGCCCTACCTCGAGAACTCGACGGTCTCGGCGAAGCTCCCCACCCTCACCCTCACCATCTCGGAGCCGTCCCCGGACGGCGGCGAGACGGTGACCACCTCCGGCGTGATCCGGCTCGACAAGCTGTTGAGGCTGGCGCGCCGCTCCCGGGTCTTCGAGACCTTCCTGCTGGACGCCGGCGGCCGGTTCCTGGCGCATTCGGACCGCTCCAAGATCGACTCCGCCGCGCCAAGCGGCTGGTGGCAACGGGTGAGCAGCATGCGGAGCTCCGGCACCATGGAGTACCAGGAGCAGGGGAGGGGGATGGTGGGGGGGTTCTCCCGGGTCTCCTGCGGCGGGCTCACGGCCGGGGTGCAGATCCCGAAAAGTGCCGCCTACCTCACCTCGCGGGAGCTTTTGGGGGAGCTGCTGGCCCTCTCCCTGACCCTTCTGGGCGCGGCCGCACTCCTGAGCATCTTCTGGTCGCGCCGGCTCACCCGCCCCATCGAAAAGCTCTCCGAGGCGACCCGCATGGTGGGGCAGGGGCGCTTCGAGATCGAGGTGAAGGTGGATTCGGGAGACGAGATCGGCGCCCTGGCCGGCTCCTTCAACCGGATGGCGGCCGAACTGAAGACCCGCGAGAAGGCTCTCAAGGACCTCTACGGGCAGCTGGTCCAGTCGGAGAAGATGGCGGCCTTCGGCTCGCTCGGCGCGGGGATCGCCCATGAGGTGAAGAACCCCCTGGCCGGCATCCTCGGCATCACCCAGCTCTCGCTCAGGGGCGTTGAGGGTGGGCACCCGCTGCAAAAGAACCTGCAGATCATAGAAAAGGAGACCAAGCGCTGCAAGACAATCATCGAGAATCTGCTCAGGTTCGCCCGCCAGGAGCAGGTGGAATTCGACGACGTGGAGATCCCGCAGGTGGTGGCCGATGCGCTGGCCATAGTGGACCACCAGCTCGGCATCCACAGCATCCGGGTCGAACAGGAGTTGGAAGAGGGGATCCCGACCTGCAGGGGGAACGCGAACCAGCTGCAGCAGGTGCTGATGAACCTGATGATAAACGCACAGCAGGCGATGGCCGGCTCCAGCGGCACCGTGAGGCTCTCGGCCAGGAGGGGGGAGCGGGGCGCCGTGGAACTGCGGGTGAGCGACACCGGACCCGGGATACCTAAGGAGATCCAGGGGAGGATCTTCGAACCCTTTTTCACCACGAAGCCGGCGGGACAGGGAACCGGCCTCGGCCTCTCGGTCACCTACGGCATCGTGAAGGACCACGGCGGCGAGATACGCCTGGAGTGCGAAGCGGGAGCCGGGACCACCTTCGTCATCACCCTTCCCGCCTCTGCCGGGGCGGCTGCAGCAGGAAACCGAGATGGGAGGAGCTATGAATCTTCTGGTGGTTGACGACGAGGAAACCCTGAGGAGCGTCGTTTCGCAGGTCCTTAGCGCCGACGGATTCCTGGTGGCCGAGGCCGCCAGCGGCGAGGAGGCCCTGGAGGCGTTCCGGGCGCTGTCGCACCCCCTGGTCATCACGGACATCCGGATGGGCGGTATGAGCGGCATCGAGCTATTGACCGAGATCAAGCGTCACAACCCGGACACCCAGGTGGTGATCATGACCAGCCACGCCTCGCTCGACAGCGCGCTCACCGCACTGAGGGCCGGGGCCTACGACTATCTCATCAAGCCGTTCGAGAGCCTGGACCTGATCTCCGCGGTCGCCGGCAGGGCGGCCGAGAAGGCGCGTCTGGTGGCGCAGAACCGGGAGCTTCTGGAGCAACTGAAGCGCGCCAACGAGGAGCTGCAGGAGGTGAACAGCGCGCTGAAGGAGATGGCGGTCAGGGACGGGCTCACCTCCCTGTACAACCATCGCTATTTCCAGGAGGCGTTAGCGCTGGAGATAGCCAGGTCGCAGAGGTATGCCAAGCAGTGTTCCGTGGTGTTCATGGATGTGGACAATTTCAAGGTGTACAACGACAGCAACGGGCATCCGGAGGGGGATCGCCTGCTGAAGACCCTGTCGGATATTCTGATGGGCCACCTGAGGTGTTCCGACCTGGCGGCGCGTTATGGCGGAGAGGAGTTCGTCCTGCTGCTCCCGGAGACCTCGAAGGAGGCGGCGTTGAGGATAGCGGAGGGGGTGCGGGCCATGGTGGAGCAGGAGCATTTTCCCGGCCGGGAGAAGCAGCCGCTCGGGTGCGTGACCGTCAGCATCGGGGTCGCGAGCTACCCGCAGGACGGTGGCGATGCACCGGCAGTCCTGGCCTGCGCCGACCAGCTTCTGTACAAGGCAAAGCACGGCGGCAGGAACGCGGTGGTCGGTTACCCCTGAATGGCGACCAGTCCCGCACGGCCGGGGAGCTCTCCCATGGCGAGCGGGGCGTCGGGCGCAGTTTCCCGATGGGCGGCGGCAGCCTCGGCCAGGGTGACGAAGCGTACCCCGGCATCCTGCAGGCGCCCGAGGAGCGCGATGAAGGATTGCGACATCACCCCCCCCTCCATCTCGGCATGGATGGTGTGGACGTTCAGGCCGCTCTTGAGCCGGGACAGGTAGAAGTCGTTGATGCTGTGCGCGTCGATGCCGTCAGTGCCGAGGATCTCGTCCATGGTGGGCCAGGTGCTCGGTATCTGGAGGGTGGCGAAGCGCTTGCCCTGGAACACCGGGTAGAAAGGGGCGTACCCCCTGGCGTCGCTGCAGTAGTCGAGCTGCATCGAGTCCTGCAATTCGAGCGACGCCGCCGAGACGGTCCAGCCGGGAGCCGCCGTGGTTCTCGGGGGGTGCCCCATGATCCGCTGGAACAGTCCGGCGCCGCGGGCAAGTTCCGCCGACACCTCGCCCATGGCCATCCTGGGCAGGAAGTCGTGCCAGCGGATGTGGTCCCAGCAGTGGACCCCGGTCTCGTGCCCGCGGGCTTCGGTCTCCCTCAGGATCTCCGGGAACGAGGAGGCGATCTGGGGAGCCGGCAGGAGCGTGCCGTAGAGCATGGTCCTGATGCCGTAGGCGCCCGGTGCGCCGGTCCTGAGCATCTTCTGCAGGAACCCCTTCCGGGTGAAGATCCGGCGGATCGCCTTGCCGGAGTTGTCCGGTCCCATGGAGAAGTAGAAGGTCGCCTTGATGCCGGCGCGCTCCATGATGTCGAGGAGGCGCGGCACCCCGTCGCGGGTGCCGGTATGGGTGTCGACGTCAACCTTCAGCGCAATTGAGGAATCAATTGACAATGGACGATTGACAATTGACAATTGGTCTTGGATAGTCGGGTCGCTTTTGGCGTTGTGAAGGCTTTCGGTTTTCAGAGTTCTGATCCTGGATTAGTTTTGAATCAATTGACAATGGACAATTGACAATTGGTCTTGGAGAGTCGGGTCGCTTTTGACGTTGGGAAGGCTTTAGGTTTTCAGAGTTCTGATCCTGGATTACCACTATCTGGTCCCTAAGCAGATGCCTGGGAACCAGATAGTGGTTTTGCAGCTATCATTGTCAATTGTCAATTGCTTTAAAGTAGTTAGCATTGTTAATTGTCAATTGCTTTAAAGCAGATGTTCGATCTTCTCGCGCTGCTCGATGAGGTAGAAGTCGAGGGTCTTCCTGAGCGCTTCGTCTATTCCCGTCGTGGGCTCCCAGCCCAGCTTGTTCTTCGCGTTCTGCACCGAGGGAACCCGCGTCAGCATGTCCTGATAACCCTTGCCATAGAAGCTTTCCGAAGTGGTCTCCGCGATGACGCAGTTCTCTGCCCTTTCGGCATAATCCGGATACTGCTTTACCATGTCGCGCAGCTTCAGGGCCAGCTCCTTGACGGAGAGGTCGTTCACCGGGTTACCTATGTTGAAGATGCCGCTGTCGGCGCAGCCGTCCCGGTTCTCGATGATCTTCATCAGGCAGTCGATGCCGTCCTCGATGAAGGTGAAGGAGCGGCGCTGGTTGCCGCCGTCGACCAAGGAGATCTGCTCGCCGGCCAGGATGTTGTAGAGGAACTGGGTCAGCACCCGGGAGCTTCCTTCCTTGGCGGTGGAGATGGAGTCGAGCTTGGGGCCGATCCAGTTGAAGGGGCGGAACAGGGTGTAGCGCAGCCCCTCGTGCTCGCCGTAGGCGTAGATGACCCGGTCCAGCATCTGCTTGGCACAGGAGTAGATCCAGCGCTCCTTGTTGATCGGGCCGAGCATGAGCGGCGAGGTCTCCTCGTCGAATTCCTGGTCCGGACTCATGCCGTACACTTCGGAGGTGGAGGGGAAGATCACCCTCTTCTTGTACTTGGCGCACAGGCGGATGATCTTCAGGTTTTCCTCGAAGTCGAGTTCGAAGACGCGCAGCGGGTCCTTGACGTAGGTGACCGGCGTGGCGATCGCCACCAGCGGCAGGACCACATCGCACTTCTTTATGTTGTACTCGATCCACTCCTTGTTGATGGTGATGTCCCCCTCGAGGAAATTGAAACGGGGGTGCCCCATGGAGTGCTCGAGCTTGTCGCTGCTCATGTCGAGGCCGTAAACCTCCCAGTCGGTGGTGTCCAGGATCCTTTTGGTGAGGGCATTGCCGATGAAGCCGTTGACGCCGAGAATCAGAACTTTCATGTTATCTCCGATATGTTGGTGTATCCGCCTTCAACTGGCATGCCGGTTGAAGGGAGGTGTGGCGCCCGGGAAGGTAAAGGATGCGAGGATGCCGGGGGCCGTCAATCGTTCAGTATCGCGCCGGCTCTT
>DATCHY010000426.1:0-4666 GCA_036508065.1 Geomonas sp.
TACCGGACAGCCGGGCCGCCATGATTTCTTCGCCAGCATCAGCCGCTCGACCGCGGGCGGCAGCGAAACTGCGGCGGCAAAATACCCTCCCGGTTTGCCCTGCCTGACGGTGAGAAGCCGTGCCGCGCCCTGCAACCGCAGGCGCATTTCGGGCGGCAGATCGGCGGGAATCCGGGAGCTGATTCCAGAAGCCAGCGTCTGGACGGCTGCCGTCGTGCCGATCAGCACCTGGGGGTTATCGGCCGGGTCGAGCCACTGCGCCACCTGCAAGAGCGCCTCCTCGGGAAGCGAGATGCAGCCGGAGGTAGGCGAGGCCTGCGCGCGTTCGACGTGCATGAAGATGGCGCTGCCGAGATCGCGCACCACGGGGGCGCTGTTGTACTCGAGCACCAGCGCGTACCTGTAGAGCGGGTCGGAGCGCATGAGCTCCTCGAAAGAGCCCGCTTCCGTCTCGCCCCGCCGCGCCCAGCGGTTGTAATCGGGAGACTGCGCGTCGTCCACCCAGAGATCCTGGAAGCTTACCTGCCGGTAGGGGAGCCGGCTCTTCAGCGCAGCAGGGTAGCCGAATGCCTGACGCAGCGGGAACAGGCCCGAAGGGGTGCGGCCGTCCCCCTCCCGCTTTTCCCAGGGGGGCGCGATGCCGTTTCTGCCGATATTGGCCCGGACCGGTGCCAGCGCCGGTTGCCAGCCGAACACGGTGCGCTGCAGCGCGTAGACGGTCGCCTGCGCCTGGGATGCAGGGCCCGGATCGACGTAGACCAGCTGATCGCTCGCGGCGGCAGCTGCGGCAATGCTGTCCAGGTTGTCGCTGATGCGCTGCGGCAGCTCGCCGTGAACGGCGCACCCCGCGGAGCAAAAGACGGCAAGGAGCGCACCCAGGTCCAGAATGAATCGCCAGTGAGAGTTCATCGGATACTCCTTACTGATTAGTGCCAATCTGCAGCGTTTAGCGTAGATGACTCTCAAAGCAACTTCGGTGTTCGCACCAGAAGGAGACACACGGCACGCGTCTATGCCTTATAAAATTCCGGCACTGCCGGCGTGACCATTAGCAATCGATTATACGATGTCAGACTGAAAGGCAAGCGAAATGGGTAATCACATCATCCCCGGTAAAACCAGCGTACCTCAATATTGCCCACTCGTCTCTGATTGACACACCTGCCCTTAGCGGTAATATTAAAAACTGGCAACAATAGCTCATCCCAAACGTATACTTGGCCGCCGGACACACGATGTTCAATCCTTCCCACAAAAGGGAAAAGCCGGCGCTCCGCAGAGATGGGGAACTGACATGAAACCTTCTTTCGATGATCCATGGCTTGGTAGCGAGACCTTTGCCGCATACCTCCAGCGGCGCGGCGTAAGCAGACGCCAGTTCCTCGCCTTTTGCGGCAAGATGGCTCTACTGATCGGCGCCGGGGCGGCTGCGACGGCCGTGCCGGAGGCGATGGCCCGGGAGATCGCCAAAAAGCTCGGCAGCTCGAAGCGCCCGAACGTGGTCTGGCTGCAGTTGCAGGAATGCACCGGCTGCCTGGAGAGCGTGCTGCGGTCCGGGAGTACCCCGATCGACGAGCTTCTCCTGGAACAGGTCTCCCTGAACTACAACGAGCTGCTGATGGCGTCTTCCGGAGCGGAGGCCAGCGGTCTGCTGAAAGCCGCGGCCAACGAGCCGCACCTGCTGATCGTCAACGGTTCGGTGCCTCTCAAGGAGCACGGGGCCTACTGCACCATCGGCGGCGAATCGGCACTGGAGGTGCTCAAGGCCGCGGCACGCAACGCGACGGCAATCCTTGCGGTGGGGGCCTGCGCCGAATACGGCTGCGTCCAGGCGGCAAGCCCCAACCCGACCGGAGCGGTCGGGGTAGCCGAAGTCATCCGTGACCGGCCGGTGGTCAACATAAGCGGCTGCCCCCCCATCGCCGAAACCATCAGCGCCACCATCACGTACTTTCTGGCCTACGGCCGCACCCCTCCGGTCGACGGCGCGGGGAGGCCGCTTTTTGCCTACAGCCAGAGGATCCACGACAAATGTCCGCGGCGGGCGCATTTCGATGCCGGCCAGTTTGTCGAGCGCTTCGACGACGAGAACGCCCGCAAGGGGTACTGCCTGTACCACCTCGGGTGCAAGGGGCCGGCCACCTGCGCCCCCTGCGCCTCCCTGGAATGGAACCTCGGGCAGAGCTTCCCGATCAAGGCGGGCCACCCCTGCCTTGGCTGCACCGAGCGGGACTTCTTCGACAGGATGACCCCCTTTTACCGGCGCATTCCCGACATCGTGGTGCCCGGGATAGGCGTCGAGGCCTCGGCGAACGCGGTGGGCGCTGCCGCCGTCGCCGCATCGGTGGGAGGCGTGGCGATCCATGCCGCGGCCACCGTGGTCGCCAGGCATCGCGCGAAAAAGGCGGAGCCCGAGTCCCTGCCGCTGGCGGTCCTCGGCGAGACAGAGAGCAAAAGCGATCAGGAGAAGGAAAAGGAGTAAATAGCAATCAAAGCAAAAAGCCTAACCACAGAGGATCACAGAGGTACACAGAGGAAAACCAAACTAGATCTTGTTTAAACCAAGCCTGAGGATTTTGTTTAGATTTCCTCTGTGATCCTCTGAGTCCTCTGTGGTTAAGCTTTGAAGTTAGACTTACAGCATCAGATGATTAGAGCGACGGCATAAGGAGAGAGACCATGTCCAGCCAGCGAGTCGTCATTGATCCCATCACCAGGATCGAGGGGCACCTCCGGATCGAACTGGAGACAAGCGACGGCAGGATCACCGATGCCTGGGCCTGCGCCACCCAGTTCCGGGGCATCGAGAAGATCCTCCAGGGACGGGACCCGCGCGACGCCTGGGCCCTGGCCCAGCGGATCTGCGGCGTATGCACCGGCGTCCACGCCATCGCGTCGGTCTGCGCGGTGGAGGACGCCATCAAGTGCCGCATTCCCAGGCAGGCGGAACTGATCCGCAACCTGGTCGCCGGCATGGCCATCCTGCAGGACCACGTGATGCATTTCTACCACCTGCACGCCCTCGACTGGGTCGACGTGAAAAGCGCCCTCTCTGCCGATCCGCAGGCGGCGTCCCGGCTGGCCGCGAGTCTCTCCCCCTGGCCCAACAACTCGGCGACCTGGTTTCGGGAAGTGCAGCAAAGGGTGGCCGGCTCGATTGCGGGCGGCCAGCTCGGCATTTTCGCCTCCGGCTACTGGGGTCACCCGGCCTACCGCCTGCCGCCGGAGGCGAACCTCCTGGCCCTGGGCCATTACCTGGAGGCTCTCAAGTGGCAGAGGGAAATCATCCGGCTGCACGCCATCTTCGCCGGCAAGAACCCCCACCCCAATTTCCTGGTGGGCGGCATGGCCTGCGCCATCAACCTCGACAACCAGATCACCATCAACACGGTGCGGCTGGATGAACTCAAGGGGCTCATCAGCCAGGCCCGCCGTTTCGTCGCCGAGGTCTACTACCCCGATGTCCTCGCCATCGCCGGTTTCTACCCGGAGTACGCCGCCATCGGTGTTTCCAGCCCTACCCTCCTCGCCACGGGCGAGAGCGGTTTTTCCTGTTCCGGCGCACCGCCAGGAAGCGAAGTGAACGCGGGAATCCTGATGGATGGCAATTACCGGGAACTGCACCCCTTCGACCCGATGAAGATAGCCGAGTTCGTCTCCTCTGCCTGGTACAGCTATCCCGAGGGGGAGAAGGTGGGGCTGCACCCGTGGCAGGGAAAAACCGAGCCCAACTACACGGGACCGACCCCGCCCTTTGCGCAACTCTCCGACCGCCCCCAGTATACCTGGGCCAAGGCGCCCCGTTACGACGGCCGGGCCGTACAGGTCGGTCCCAACGCGCGGCTCCTGGTCGCCTATGCCCAGGGTCACGGCGAAACGGTGCGCCTGGTCAATGACGGGGTCGGCAAACTGGGCGCGGGGGTCGAGGCCCTCAACTCGACGCTCGGCCGCACCTTGAGTCGCGCCGTTGAGTCGGTGCTGGTGGCCCAGCGCATGGAAGAGTGGTTCGGGCAGTTCCTGGAGCGGATCAAATCAGGCGACACCGCCACCTTCAATCCCGAGAAGTGGGAGCCGGATTCCTGGCCCAAGCACGTCCAGGGGGTCGGCTTCACCGAAGCGGCCCGCGGCACGCTTTCCCACTGGGTGGAGATCGAGAAGGGACGCATCTCTCACTACCAATGCGTGGTGCCGAGCACCTGGAACAGTTCCGGGAGGGACCCGGGCGGGCAGTTGGGACCCTTCGAGCACGCCCTCGCCGCCGGAGGACGCCACCCGCTCCAGGACCCGCAGCGGCCGCTGGAGGTCCTGCGCACGGTGCACTCCTTCGATCCCTGCGAATCATGCGCCGTCCACCTGCTGGACCCGGCCGACGGTAGCGCTGTCACGGTAAAAACGTCATGAGCGTCTTCGACATCCCCAAAGCAGAGATCCGCGTGGAGCTGGGGGAGCCGGTGCCGTTCGCGGGAGAGAAGAGGCGCGAGCTCCTGGTAGCCGCGGCCCTTGGCGCGCCTCTCGGGACCCGGGACCCGGTCGATCTGGCCCTGCTGAGCGCCGCTTCCCGCAAGGAGGACCTGAGGCATTACGAGCAGCTTGGCTTCACCCCGATCGAGCCGCAGTGGCCCCGGAGCATAGCGAGAGTTCGCCGGGTCGGCACCGGAGAGGAACA
>DATCHY010000427.1:0-3458 GCA_036508065.1 Geomonas sp.
GCCCTGTTCGCCGCCAAGTTCAAATCGGACAAGATCCTGCTCTCCTCGGACATCACCGACAAGAGCCGCATCCTCTACTACCGAAACATCAACGAGCGGGTGCGGACGCTCGCCCCGTTCCTCCGTTTCGATGCCGATCCCTACATGGTCGTGACCAAAGCCGGCGGGCTCACCTGGATGGTCGACGCCTACACGTACTCGGACCGGCTCCCCTACTCGAAACCGCTCAAGGGCGGCATCAACTACATGAGGAACTCGGTGAAGGTGACCATCGACGCCTACGACGGCACGGTCACTTTCTACATCTGCGACCCCGCTGATGTCATGGCGAAGGTCTATGCCAAGATCTACCCGGGGCTCTTCAAGCCCATGGCGGCCATGCCGGACGACATGCGCCAGCACATCCGGTACCCCCACCAGTTCCTGGGGCTCCAGGCCGCCATGTTCGCAGCCTACCACATGACCGATCCCAAGGTCTTTTACAACAAGGAGAACCTCTGGGAGATCCCCGCCCTGGGCGAGAAACCGATGGAGCCGTACTACACGGTCATGAAGCTGCCGGGTGAGAAGAAGGAGGAATACCTCCTGCTGCTGCCGTTTACCCCCTCCAAGCGGGACAACCTCGCGGCCTGGCTCACGGCTCGCTGCGACGGCGCGAACTACGGGAAGGTCCAGGCCTATACCTTCCCGCGGGACCGCCTGATCTACGGCCCCAAGCAGATCGACGCACGCATCAACCAGGATGCCTTCATCTCCCAGCAGCTGACGCTCTGGAATCAGCGCGGCTCCGAGGTCATCAGGGGGAGCATGCTGGTGATCCCGATCGAGAAATCGCTCCTCTATGTGCAGCCGCTCTTCCTGGCAGCGGACAAGGCGGGGCTTCCCGAACTGCGCCGGGTGATCGTCGCCTACGGAGACCAGGTGGTCATGGAGCAGACCCTGGAGCTGGCCCTGCAAAGGATCTTCGGGGGAAGTAAGGCCGTGGCGCAGGGGGTCCAGCCCGCTCCAGCCGCCGCGTCCGCCGGGGCCACTGCCATGAAGGGCTCTTCAGCCGAGCTTGCCAAGGAGGCGATGGCCATTTTCGAAAGGGCAATGAACCTGCAGCGCCAGGGAGACTGGGCCGGATACGGCGAGGAGTTGCGCAAACTGCAGCAGACTCTGAAGCGGATGGCTCAGTAGTAAAGAAGCAAGCACGCACACGGATGATACGGATTCGATTCGACGGATAAAGGCAGATTAAACTGTAGAGACGCATTGCATGCGTCTCGGGATGTATTGATGTCGCCAGGGGGGTGAAAAGACTGAGACGCATGCAATGCGTCTCTACCCGGCGCAATAGTTGAGGAGTTGAGACTGGCAAATAACAGCTGAATAGAAGGTGTAGAGACGCATTGCATGCGTCTCGGGATGTATTGATGCCGTCAGGGTTTGAAAAGACTGAGACGCATGCAATGCGTCTCTACCCGGTATGCAATGTGTCTGGCGAAAGGTTATTTCCACTTCAGATTTAACTGTCCAAGGGGGGACGCGCCCATGGAACCGCCAGCTCACGATGCTCCACAATCCTGGCACACCCTGACCGTCGCGCAGGTGTGCACCCTCCTCGCCACTGCTCCCGACGGTTTGACTCACGCCGAAGCCGGCAGGCGCCTGGCCTACTGCGGCCCGAACCAGCTGGCGGCCGCTCACCGCATCTCCCCCTGGTCGATTTTCCTGGAACAGTTCAAAAACGTGCTCATCATCATCCTGCTGATCGCCGCCGCGCTCTCGGCCTTTCTGGGACACGGGGTCGAGGCCGTAGCCATAGCGGTCATCGTGGCGTTCGCGGCGCTGCTCGGCTTTGCCCAGGAGTACCGGGCCGAACGCGCCATCGAGGCCCTGCGCCTGATGGCCGCACCCACGGCGGCTGTGCTGCGCGACGGCGTGGAGACCGAAATCCCGGCACGCGACCTCGTGCCGGGCGACCTGGTTCTCGTGCGCCCGGGGGACAAGATTCCCGCCGACCTGAGACTTTCCGAGGCTGTCAACCTGCAGATCGAGGAGTCCGCACTCACCGGCGAATCCCTGGCCACCGAGAAAAGCTGCGCCCCCCTGGTCAGCCGCGAACTGGCGCTGGGCGAGCGCAGGAACATGGCCTATGCCGGGACGACCGCCACCTACGGGCGGGGCAGGGGAGTGGTCGTCGTTACCGGCATGCAGACCGAGTTCGGCAAGATCGCCCGGATGCTCCAAAGCATCGAAACCGTCAAGACCCCGCTGCAGGAAAACCTGGACCGGATCGGCAGCCTGCTGGCACGGGCCGCTGTCATCGGCGTGGCGGTCATCATCGCTCTCGGCCTTATGCGCGGCGAAGCGTTCGTTGATATGCTGGTCTTCGGCATTGCGCTGGCGGTCGCCGTCGTTCCCGAGGCCTTGCCGGCTGTGGTCACCATATCGCTTGCCATCGGCGTGCAGCGCATGGTCAAGCGCCATGCTCTCATGCGCCGCCTGCCCGCGGTGGAGACGCTGGGCTGCACCTCGGTGATCTGCTCGGACAAGACCGGCACGCTGACCAAGGACGAGATGACGGTGCGCAGATGCTACGCCTCGGGCGAGCTCTTCGAGGTTTCCGGAGCGGGCTACCAGCCGCAGGGCGCTTTCTCCAGCCAGGGAATCGAAGCCGAGCCGCCCGCCGTCCTGACGCAACTGCTGCAGGCCGCCGCCCTGGCCTGCGATGCGCATATCGCCTACGACGAGACCGCCGGCCGCTGGAGCGTCAAGGGGGATGCGACGGAGGGGGCGCTGATCGTCGCCGCAGCCAAGGCCGGCTTGGACAAGGCCCGACTCGACGCGCGGTTTCCCCGTATCGACGAAATCCCCTTCACCTCCGAAACCAAGCGGATGACCACCCTGCACGCCGACGGGGCAGGGGCGGTCGCCTACGCCAAGGGGGCGCCGGAGATCATCCTCGACTCATGCACGCGCGTCTTCACCCGTGAGGGGGAAGCGGATCTCGGCCAGGCGGGGAGGCAGCTGATCCTTGAGGCCTCCCGGCGCATGGCGGACGACGCCCTCAGGGTGCTGGCGGTAGCCTGCAAGTTCGAGGCGACACGGGAGAGCGCCGAAGAGGAAATGACCTTCCTGGGCCTCGCGGGGATGATCGACCCCCCCCGCCCCGAGGCGCGGGAAGCGATCCGGACCTGCGGTGAGGCCGGCATCAGGCCGGTGATGATCACCGGCGACCATCCGCTCACCGCGCAGGCCGTGGCCCGGGAACTGGGGCTCCTTAAGGGGGGCCGGGTCGTCACCGGGGTGGAACTGGAGGCGATGAGCGAAGCCGAACTGGACCGCGATGTGGAATCGATCGAGGTGTACGCCCGGGTTTCGCCGGACCACAAACTGCGGGTGGTGACTGCCCTGCAGAAGAAGGGGCACATCGTCGCCATGACAGGTGACGGGGTGAACGACGCCCCGGCGCT
>DATCHY010000428.1:0-2524 GCA_036508065.1 Geomonas sp.
ACCTCCCTCCCCCCGAGGAGGTCATGGCACTCAGGCTCCCCGCCCGCCAGAGGGAGTACTTCCGTCCCCACGGCTGCCCCGTCTGCGACCATACCGGCTACAGCGGCAGGCGTTACCTGCTGGACGTGATCCGCTTCGACACGGGGCTGCTGGAGGCGTTCGAGATGCTTCGCAAGAGCTCCGAGATCGTCAGCTTCCTGAAAGACAACGGTTACCGCGGCATCACCGAGGAGGGGACGGAGCTCCTGGAACGGGGCGAGATCTCCCCGGGTGAGTTTGTCGCTTCCATATTACTGTGACGGAGATTAACCATGGCAAGGATTGATGCGCTGTTCAAGCTGATGAGCGACAAGGGGGCTTCGGATCTGCACCTCTCCACCGGCTCCCCCCCGGTTTTCCGGCTGCGCGGGGATATGGAGCGGCAGAACTTCAAGATGCTCGCGCATGAGGAGCTTAAGTCGATACTGTTCGAGATCCTGACGGAGAAGCAGCGCGGGATCTTCGAGGAGAAGCACGACCTCGACTTCGCCTACACCGTGCCGGGGCTGGCGCGGTTCCGTGGCAACTTGATGATGCAGCACCGGGGTATCGCCGCGGTGTTCCGGATCATCCCGAGCAAGATCCTTTCAGCGGACGATCTGGGACTTCCCGACGGGGTGAGGAACCTCACCATGCTGAAGAAGGGGCTGGTGCTGGTGACCGGTCCGACCGGCAGCGGCAAGTCGACCACCCTGGCCGCCATGATCGACCTGATCAACAGCACGCGGCACGAGCATATCCTGACGCTGGAGGACCCGCTCGAGTTCATCCACGAGAACAAGATGTCGCTTTTCAACCAGCGCCAGATCGGCGAGCATTCGGAGAGCTTCGCGACCGCTCTGCGCGCGGCCCTCAGGGAGGACCCGGACGTCATCCTGGTGGGCGAAATGCGTGACCTGGAGACTATCCACCTTGCCATGAGCGCCGCCGAGACCGGGCACCTCGTGTTCGGCACGCTGCACACCAGCTCGGCCGCGAAGACGGTGGACCGGATCGTGGACGTCTTTCCCAAGGACGGCCAGGAGCAGGTGCGCGCCGTCCTCTCCGAGGCGCTTCGGGGGGTGGTCTGCCAGCAGCTTCTGAAGACCGCGGACGGCAAGGGGAGGGTGGCGGCGCTGGAGATCATGGTCGGCACCCCGGCCATCGGCAACCTGATCCGGGAGGCCAAGACCTTCCAGATCCCCTCCATCATGCAGACCGCGAGGAAAGACGGCATGCAGCTCATGGACCAGCACATCCTCGACCTTTTGAAGACCAAGAAGGTCTCACCCGAGGAGGCCTACCGCTGCTGCCAGGACAAAAGGCAGTTCGAGCAGTACCTTCCTGCCCCCGAGCACTGACCTCCCGCTCACCCCTAGCGCAACTCGCACGCAAAAGGCCCTCCGTCGGAGGGCCTTTTTGCGTGTCTTTTCAGGGGCTACTTCCCGCAAACTACAATGTCTGTGTGGCAGACGCGACGGTAATCACCAATGCGGCCCGCGCCCAGGCGTGCTTTGCTTTGATTGCGTCAAAATCGGGGCCCGATGTCACAAAGGTTGCAGTGCCCTTGATGAGGAAACCAGTTCCCGGGCCAAGCTTTCCTGGCACCTCGTGACTCCCTACCGTGAGCAAGATCCGATTGTCCCTGGCTATGTTAGCTTCTGTCTCCTGCATGTAACCGGCAGGAATCAATAAGCGCCCCTCGCCGGAAATCTGCAGGTAACTGTTCCAGGTGTTGACCAAATGTGGCCCATCCAGGCCTTGGGTAGCAATGGCAACCACGCCTGCATGTTTCAGCACTTCAAGCATCTTTTCAGGAAACATAAAATCCTCCCGCTTAGTCGCGATATTTAAAATTTACACCTTTTTCAAGAAGCAGGTCTTGAGAACAATGGTGCTTTTGCCTTCACTGCACTCGACTTCTTCATCCTTGGAAGTAAGGCGGATGTTCTTAAACATCTTTCCCCGCTTCAAGGTGATGGAAGATCCTTTGACTTTCAGATCCTTGATTACCGTTACGGAATCTCCCTCGTTGAGAACATTCCCGTTACTGTCTTTTACGTCCATGACTACCTCGCTTTAATTGATGGTAAATTTATTCAGGAACCGAGGCATCCGCTAGGGTCGCCCCTACATAATCTTGAAATAGTCACTCGACAAAAAAGAGACGGGACACCTGTGCTGCCGGGTCCCGCCTCTCGTAACGTGTCTCATGAACCGTTGCGGCCGTGTCAGGCAATGCTAACTGGCAATAAGGGACGCAACTTCTTCGCCGAATGCCTCGCGCTGCCAGCGCTTGAGAAGGGTCAACTGCGGCGGTCCCGGCTCGGCCAGCGCCTCCAGCAGGGTGTTGTTGGCGACCAGCCCGACGCCCAGCCCCAGCTGCGCCGATTTCGACTCCCTCCAGACCTTGAGCCTCTTGACCCGTTCCTCCTGGAGCCTGTCCAGTACCGGCCGCCGGCCCGACTGCATCTGCGGCAGCTTGTCCTGCGGCACGGCGAGGCCC
>DATCHY010000429.1:0-2291 GCA_036508065.1 Geomonas sp.
CCTGAGCGGCTCGTCCGTCTCGAAGTTCCCGTCCAGCGTTGCCACCAACTGGGAGAGCGTGAGCCTGGCCTCGTCGTAGACCAATTCCTTGATGGCCGACAGGGAGTCCGTGATGCTGCCGATACCGACACCCTGGATGAAGCTGTTGTTGTACCTGGCGCCGCCCGCGTTGTAGTCGATTCCGCGGCTCACGCAATCGTCGGTCAGTACCGAGAGGAAGGGGGCGGGCATGGTCACCGCGTACATCATCTCGATCAGCCGGTTGCCCCGGATCTTGATGCCGATGAAATGGGAGAGCTGGAGCCTGAACGCCGCGAGCAGATCCTCGAAGGAACCGAGGCTGTCGGGCTCGCCGCTTGCCGGACCGAGCCTCTCACCGCTCACGGGATCGACCCCGTTGTGCAGGGCGAGTTCCAGCAGCTTCACCAGGTTGAAGTAGCCGGTGAGTATGTAGGCCTCCTTGCCGAAGGCGCCTACCTCCACGCAGCCGCTGCAGCCGCCGGCGCGCGCGTCCGCAAGCGTTTTCCCCTGGCGCAGCTGCTCCTCGACCACGCTGTCCGCGTTGAAGATGGAGGGAAATCCGTAACCGTTTCGCACCACCCGCAGGGTGTGTTTCAGGAAGGCATCCGGCGACTTCCGGGAGAGCTGGATGTTGCTTGAGGGCTGCAGCAGGTGCATCTCGTCGATGACGTCCAAAAGCAGGTGGGAGACCTCGTTTGAACCGTCGGAGCCGTCGGGGAGCAGCCCGCCCAGGTTGATGTTGGCGAAGTCCGTATAGGTGCCGCTCTCCGCCGCGGTCACCCCCACCTTGGGGGGCGAGGGGTGATTGTTGAACTTGACGAAGAAGCACTCCAGCAGTTCGCGCGCTCCCTCCCTGGTGAGGGTCGCCTCCGAGAGGCCCCGGTCGAAGAACGGCAGCAGGTGCTGGTCCAGGTGCCCCGGGCTGAAGGCGTCCCAGCCGTTTAGTTCGGTGATCACGGCGAGATGGCAGAACCAGTAGGACTGCAGCGCCTCCCAGAAGTCGGTCGGGGCGTGCGCCGGCACCCAGCGGCAGTTGGCCGCGATCTTCAGGAGTTCCTTTTTCCGGACCGGGTCGGTGGCGGCCGCGGCCATGCTCTCGGCGAGCTTGGCGTGGCGCTCGGCAAAGAGGATCACCGCGTCGCAGGAGATATCCATCGCCTTCAGCTCCTCGCGCTTGTTGAAGGCCGCAGGGTCGCTTGCGAAGTCGAGCGCCGCGACCGCGCGGGCGATGTCCTTCTTGAAGTCGAGCATCCCCTTGCTATAGATCTTGTCGTCCAAAACGGTGTGCCCCGGGGCGCGCTGCTCCATGAACTCGGTAAAGATGCCGCGGCCGTAGGCCTGGTGCCACTCGGCGGGGAGCGCCTCGAAGATCTTCTCCCTGAGCGAGCGGCCGCTCCAGTACGGGATCACGGTCTCGGCATAGCTTTTGAGGCACGCCTCATCCACGCGGTAGCTCGTCTTCTCGCGGGAGTCGAGGATGCGCAGATCGTCCAGGGAGTGGCAGGTGAGTTCCGGATAGGTCGGGATGAGCTTTGGTGCCGGCCCCCTCTCTCCGACGACCAGCTCGCCCTCCCCGAGATAGATGCTCTTCTTCTCGCACAGGTAATGGAAGGACTTGGCGCGCAGCACCGGGATGGACCAGCGCCCCTCGTTTTCCCGGTAGAACTCCGTGAGAAGCAGCGCGCGCTCGGCGGAGATGGCCGGCTCCGCCGCAAGGCTTGCCTCCCGTAACCGTTTGGTTCTTCCCGTCATCCGTTCACTCCTCCGATTATGGTTTCCAGACCGTGCCCTCGGAAGATCCGGGCAAAACTTTCCAAACGCTCGATGGAGGGGGACGTCGACCCTGCCGCGCCGGGAGCCGCTTTACCAAAGCGCGCGGGCTTGGCGGCCCAGCTGGCGTGATAGGGCAAGAGCCAGACCTGGCGCACCGCGCGGCAGGCCGCGGCAACCCGGGCGATGGCGCCCATCTCCTCCGGGGTGTCGTTGAAACCGGGCACCACAGGCACCCGGATCCAGATGTTGTCGTGCACGCCCGAGAGCCGCTCCAGGTTCTCCAGCACGCAGCGGTTGTCGACTCCGGTTCCCTGCAGGTGCTTTTCCCGGTCACAGCATTTAAGGTCGTAGAGGAAGAGATCGACGAGCGGCGCCACCCCGAGGAGCGCCTCGGCTGGGCAGAGCCCGGCGGTGTCGACCGCGGTGCGTATCTCGTGAGTCCGAAAGGAACCGAGCAGCGCCTTCAGGAATTCCGGCTGGCCGAGCGGCTCGCCTCC
>DATCHY010000430.1:0-3517 GCA_036508065.1 Geomonas sp.
CCTGAGCGCAATGGCGCTGGCCCGCTCCATGGCGCGGATCGCGTCGACCGTCTGGAAAGCGATCGCCTCCAGCGCGGCGCGTGCCAGGTGCGCTGCCGTGCTCCCGCGGGTGAGGCCGGCGATCACCCCGCGGGCATAGGGGTCCCAGTACGGCGTGCCGAGGCCCGAGAGCGCCGGGACGAAATAGACCCCGCCGGTATCCGGGACGCTGCGGGCCAGCGCCTCCACCTCGGACGCGCTCTCGATCAGGCCGAGCCCGTCCGCGAGCCACTGGACGGCGGCCCCCGCGATGAAGATGGACCCCTCAAGCGCGTAGCACACCTTTTCTCCGGGAAGCTGCCAGGCGATCGTGGTCAGCACCCCCTCGCCGGGCACCCCGCACTCCCCGCTGTTCATGACGACGAAGGCGCCGGTCCCGTAGGTCACCTTGGCCATCCCGGGGACGAAGCAGCCCTGGCCGAAAAGGGCGGCCTGCTGGTCTCCGGCAACTCCCGTGATCGGGATCTCCGCTCCGAAAAGCGCGGCATCGGTCCTGCCGAAGAGCGCCGTACTCGGGAGCACCTCGGGAAGCATGGCCGGGGGGACACCGAAGAGCCGCAGCAGTTCCTGGTCCCAGGCCAGGTCCCGGATGTTGAACAGCATGGTGCGGCTCGCGTTGGAGAGGTCGGTTACGTGGGAGCGACCGCCGCTCAGGCGGAAGACGAGCCACGAGTCGACCGTCCCGAAGCAGACCTCCCCGCGCTCGGCCCGGGCACGCAGCCCCTCGACCTGTTCCAGGAGCCAGGCGATCTTGCTTGCCGAGAAGTAGGGGTCGAGCAGCAGCCCGGTCCGCTCCCGGATCATCGGCTCCAGCCCCGCGCCCTTCATCGACCCGGTCTGCTCGGCGCTGCGCCGGTCCTGCCAGACGATGGCCCGGTGCAGCGGGCGCCCCGTGGCGCGCTCCCAGACGACAGTGGTCTCCCTCTGGTTGGTGATACCGATACCCGCTATCTCCCGGAGCGGCACCGCAGTCGCGGCCAGGACCTCCTGGATGCTCGCCAGCACGCCCTGCCAGATCTCCTCCGGGTCGTGCTCCACCCATCCCGGCCTCGGGTAGTGCTGGGAGAGAGGCCTTCCCGCCGTGGCGAGCGCCCTCCCCTCGGGCGTAAAGAGCGTTGCCCTGCTGCTGGTCGTCCCCTGGTCAATCGAAAGCAGATGCCCCATCTCCCCCCCTGTCCGTGGCTGCCGGCAGGCGCGCCCTACCCTCGCCTGACCGTTTGCCGCAGCGGCGCGCCGGCTTTCCTCGCGGAATCATAACTAAAGCTCCACGGTAGTCAAGATCAAATCTGGTACCGGGCAGGGAATCTATCGGAGTGTCGGACCTGTCGGAGGTGTGGGAGGTGTCGGATGAACGCGGAAGGGTCGTGAAGGTGGGGCTGGGGTCTATTCGAGAGGAGGTCCGCCGGTCCGGCGGATCGGGTGCTGGAGGTGGCTAAAGGTCCCGGCGCAGGGAGCGCCGTGGTGCGGGATAGCAAAGCGTCAGAGATCAGGTTCGGGTCAGCTCCGACGGCAGCGGTCGGTTTTCACGCTCTACGAGGAGAGGACGTCGGACCACCTGTCCCCTGAGCCGGCGAAGGGATATTGTGTCACGCGTATCGGATCTAGTCCGATCCGCGCCCAGCCGTCCGACCTGCAAAATGCGAGTATCTGCTCCTCCCTGATCAGGCGGTCGAGATCGCAAGCTTTCACCAGGCCCGTTTCTCCGCTGCCATAAACCACCCTTATCATCATGACACGATCCCCAGGATTCGAACGAGATGTTGCGGCAGATCATAGACTACCAGTTTTTGAACCTGCTACAACTCCGCCGACAAAAAAGGCATGAGGCCCCGACGGGGTCAAACCCCACTTAATCTTAATTTTAATCTCAATCCTAATCTGCTTTTACGCCGGGTCCCCCCCTTAATCTTAATCTCAATCTTAATCTGCTTCACTTAAACCTCCAGATGATCCGGGTGCCGACCCGCTCCTCCTGCTGGGCAACGCCGGGTAACCATCCCGAGGCAAGGCCCTGGTCGTAGTAAAGGGTGAGGTCCGTCCGGCTGGTGAGGTGCAACCCGACTTCCCCGGTCCAAGTGAGGGCGCCTCTGAACGAATGGATGAGGTCATAGCCCTGCCTGCTCCCCAGATCCTGGCCGGTGTGGCTGCCGGAGCTTTCGTAGGTATATACGGGGACCTTCGCCGCCGCAGAGAAGTAGAGCGTATCGGCCAGGGAAAGCCGCCATCCCGCCTGGGCATGGACCCTGTGGATCGACTCCTCGCCCCCCCCGGGGAGTTGCCGCTCCATGGCACGGTAACCGACACCCCACTCAGGCTCCAGGGTCAGGTCGCTCGCCGCTGAGTACTTAACCCCGCCCGTGGTGAGGAACCGGTCGGGGTCGAAGAAACGGACCGTGCCGAGCGGAGCGGAGAGGCTCGGCGTCCCGAGGCCGGCCGCAAAGAGCGGCGTGGCGGAAAGCAGAAGAAACAACGTGGTGGCGAGAATCCCTATCATGGCGGCAGTGTAACAAAAAACGTCTCGACTTGCTCTTATATTCAGCGGGTCAGTATCTGGGTGGACGACGGCAGGCACAGTGTCGTCGGGAGGAAGAGAACAATGGGGAGTGACAAGACTTGAAAAGATCAGTTCCGGTTCTTTAGAGCGGCAACCGGAGCCTCGCCCTGCTTGGTTTCGGCGGAAACCAGCTCGACACTCACCGTGCCGAGGGCAATCTGGGTCTCCACCTTTACCGGAACCTTGTTTTCGTCGTCGGTCAGCCAGATCAGCAGATCGCCGGTTCTCTTGAAGATACCGTCTGTCCTGAGAAGCGGCTTTACCACCAGGGTATCAGCCTTCCTGAAGCCGGGAAGAGAGATCCGTTCCCGACGCACAACCTCGACAGGCAAGGAAGCGTAAGTGTCACTGTCATAGAGCTGTATCTGTTCGATTGATCCCACCTTCAGCTGCCGATTCCTGAGATAATACACCCCGGAAAGGATGTCGAGCACCTCGCTGTTGGGGAGCGATTCCATCATGCTGCGCTTCCTGAGATTGTCGATCCAGAACACGCTCTTGTCGCGCAGGAATAGGGTGAAGCCGCGGTCGCTCTTGAAGGAGCCTTCCTGCTGCCTGATCTTGGTGATGATAAAATTGCCGCCGATATGCCGCGTCTCGACGAAGTCATCCACGGGGTAAAGGGTGGAGAGGACGGAGTTCGACTTGACCCTGAGCGTGATCCTCACCTCGCCGCGCTCGTTTTTCGCCTCCAGTTCGGCCACTCCCACCGGGATACCGAACATGCTTATCTGGTAGGTGAGCTTTTCCCGTTCGGTTGCCAGGAACTCGCCGGCTGTTCTCAACGGCGGCTTGATGGTATATATCGGCAAGGTTCTCCGTGATACCGCAGGCGTCGTCTCATTTGCCGATATTTCGCCCGGCGCGGAGGCGTCAGCCTTATCCGTGTCCGTTACAGCGCCCTCTGTTGCCGGCTCCGGCTCG
>DATCHY010000431.1:0-2574 GCA_036508065.1 Geomonas sp.
GGCGCGCGCCTTCGGGTAGACCTGCGCGGCCAGCCGGAAGGCGCCCCAGTTGTCAACCCCGGTCAGGGGGGCGGGCGCGGGGGGCGTTTTGGCGTCGGTGCTCGCGGCTTTCAGGCGGGGGGAACCGAAGAGGGACATGAGCGGATAGCAGGCGAGGATAAGAGCCAGGACCGGGAGGATGATCCTGAGTCTCCTCTTCCTGGGAAGCGTCTCCTGCAACGCCTTGAAGGCGTTGCGCCCATCCTTTCCCTTTGCGGCCCGTGCATTGCGCTTGCGTCGTGTATGGTTGTCTATGTCTTTAAAATCTTGCATAACTCGCTTATTCTCGCCTTTTTGATCGGAACACTATATGTCAACTGCTCACTCTTTGTCAACGCCGGGGGGCTTCTTATCTCGACAGGCGAATTGCTTCAGCGTGAGCCCCTCGAGCGCTCCGGAAACCGCGCGGTCGACCGTGTCCAGGATCTCCCGGGCTTCCGGTTCTCCGGCCATACTGCAGGCCGCGTCATGGCCCCTCAGGGAGAGGAGCACCTGGTCCAGCGCTATCCGGTCCAGTTCTCTGGCCGGGTAGTAGGCCCCGCCGGCGCCTCCGGTCTGCACGATGAAGCCTGCCCCGGCGAGCTGGCCGAGCGTCTCCCGCATGATACGAAGCGGCATGCCGACCTTTCTCGCCAGATGCTCTTCGCCCCAGCCGGCGGTACCCTCGTGGAAGGCCTCGGCGATATGGCGCAGCGTCGCCAGTGCCACCAGCTCCCGGCACGACTGGCTGATGCCGGAGCCCCGGATATCCCTGCGGAAGGTGTGCAGCTGCTGATGCGCCGCGACCACCTCCATGCCTAAGAGCACGATCAGCCAGCTGACGTGGACCCAGACCATCAGGATCGGCAGGACGGCCAGGGTGCCGTAGATGGCGTTGTAGTTAGCGACCCCGACCTGGAAGTGGACGTAGCCCCACTGGGCAAACTGCCAGAGCGTCCCCGCCAGCATCGCGCCGAGAAGCGCGGAGCCAAGGCGAACCCGCGTGTTCGGGATGAAGATGTAGAGCACCAGCAGGGCGGCCCAGACGCTCAGATACGGGGTCATGCGCAGTAAAACCAGGCCCAGGTAGGTGCGCTCCATCAGCCAGCCTATCAGCCACCTGCTTTGCAGGGTGGTGGTGATGCTGATGGCGGCCAAAAGGAGGAGCGGCGCGGTCAACAGCACGCTCAGGTAGTCGCTGAACTTGCGGTAGAGTGAGCGGGTCTCGGAGACGCCCCAGACCGCGTTGAAGGCCTCCTCGATGCTGCCGAGCATGCTTATGGCGGTGGCAAACAGCGTGGCGAGGCCGATCGCCCCGAGGGAGCCCATGTTGGTGTTGTCTATGTAGCTGATGATCCGGGTTACCACTGCCTCCGAACCGGCCGCCACCTGGGAGAGGATCAGGGGGGCCAGCCGGTTTTGGGCGCCGAATCCCTTCGAGATGGAGAAGGCGAGGGCGAAGAGCGGGACGAAAGAGAGCAGGGTGATGAAGGAAAGGGCTGAGGCGCGCAGCAGTGAGTTGTTTGCCATGAAGTTTGAGATGACGAAGCTGGCGAACTGGAGCCCCCGGACGGCCCGCCCCTTGAAACCACCGATGGCGGCAGGGTCGAGTTCCCACAGCGCCCCGGAAAAAAAGTCTCTTTCCCTGTGTGATCTATCCATTGGCCGGCGCACCCCTCTCTAGGTTGAGTCGTTGAGTCGTTTAAGCCGATGAGTCTTGATTCGCATTTGCCCTCAGACGAAAAAAGCCCACCGAGGTGGGCTTTTTTATGGTCGGGGCCTCTTAGACCGTTTCTTTCTGTTTTTCCTTCTCCCGGTCCATCGCCTCTTTGCCAGCTTCTATCGCCGAGGTGATGATATTCTTCTTCTCAAGCACGATCTCTTTGCCGTCCTCGTAGCTCGTCCTGATCTTTTCCTGTGCTTCGCTGGCGTAGTCCTTGATCTTTTCGACGGCGTCGTCGGCGAGATCCTTGATCTTGCCCCGCATCTCCTCACCGGTTTTCGGCGCAAAAAGAAGCGCGGTCCCGACACCTACAGCCGCACCGGCGAGGAATGAAAGTAGCATCGTACCTGTCCCAACGTTATCATCTGACATGGCAGTTACCCCCTTTTTTTGATAAGTCTATCAGCAATATATTTCCCCGCAACCCGCGCACCGGTTACCCAGGCGGACGAACCGGCCACCAGTTCTGATGCGACCCCGATAACCTTGTTGATCATCCGGATGTTGCGCCCCGCCTGCCCGATTTCTTCCAAGAGTATGTTCACTCCGTCGGCGTTGGCTGCCGTTGCGCTGGTCACCACCTGGATGTCCGCGACCGTTTCGCGCAACTCCTTGACCAGGGGCTTGATCTCGACCTGCATGGTGTCTGAGAAATTGCGCAGTGAAACTGCGGTTTTTTTCAGCTCCTGCAGAACGGGAATCAGGTAAATGGCCAAGAGCACAAATGTTACCGCCGTCACTGCCGAGGTTATCTCTAGTAAAAGCATATGATCCTCCCTGGTGCTTTACAGCGGCTCCGCTTTTGAAGGGACTCCGGCGCTGCCGGAGCATAA
>DATCHY010000432.1:0-7058 GCA_036508065.1 Geomonas sp.
GACTCCGGGGGAGGGACCCCCGGTGACATTGTGATGGAATAGTTCCAGGTAAGCGCCCAGGCGGTGAGAAGTCAGATAAAGGCCGGCAAATTAGCCGCTGATAACCTTTTCCTCCAATTGCTAGTTGCTTGCGTATTGAGCTGCGAAATGTTACACATACAGGTTAGCAGTCAAATAACCGAGGAAAGAAAATGCCGTTTATTTAGTACGTTAGATTATTGCATTTTCAAGCTGGATACCAATGAAACCAATTATTGCCATCGTCGGACGGCCCAACGTCGGGAAGTCAACCCTATTCAACAGGCTGGTCGGGCGCCGCAAGGCGATGGTCGACGACATGCCGGGTGTCACCCGGGACCGAAACTACGCCGAGGTGAAAAGCTTCGACGTGCCGTTCATCCTGGTGGATACCGGCGGGTTCGAGCCGGAAACAAGCGACAAGCTGCTGCAGCAGATGCGCGAGCAGTCGCGCTTCGCCATGGAGGAGGCCGACCTGATCCTCTTCGTCATGGACGCGCGCGACGGGCTTACCCCCGCCGACAGCGAGGTCGTGGAGATGCTGCGGCGCATCAACAAGCCGGTCTTCTATATCATCAACAAGGTTGACGGCGACAAGCAGGAGTCGGCGGCGGGGGATTTCTACTCGCTCGGCATCGACCACATCTACACCGTCTCCGCCGAGCACAACCGCGGCATCGGCGACCTGATGGACGACGTGCTGGGGGCGATCCCCAAGGAAGCGGTCCGTGAGGTAGAGGAGGAGATGACTCGGATCGCCGTGGTCGGCCGCCCGAACGTCGGCAAGTCCACCCTGGTGAACCGCCTTCTGGGGTTCGAGCGGGTGGTGGCGAACCCGACAGCCGGGACCACGAGGGACGCGGTCGACACCCGCTTCATGGTCAACAAGAAGCCGTACCTGCTGATCGACACCGCGGGGATCAGGCGCAAGGGAAAGACCGTCGAGAAGGTGGAGAAGTACTCCGTCATGGATGCCCTCAGGAGCATCGAGCGGGCGGACGTGGTGCTGATCGTCCTTTCCGCCGAGGACGGCGTCACCGAGCAGGACTCCAAGATCGCCGGCTACGCCTACGAGGCGGGACGCGGCTGCATCTTCGTGGTCAACAAGTGGGATACGGTCACCAAGGACAACGCCTCCATGGCCAAGTTCGTGGAGGAGATCAGGCGCTGCTTCAAGTACCTGCCGTTCGCGCCGATCCTGTTCATCTCGGCCACGACCGGGCAGAGGACCGGCAAGATTATCTCCGAGGTTGACCTCGTCATGGAGCAGTTCACCAAGAGGGTCTCGACCGCCGACCTGAACCGGGTCTTCTCCCAGGCGATCGAGGAGAACCACGCGCCGCTCGCCCAGGGAAGGCGTGTCAAGTTCTTCTTCGCCACCCAGGTCGGAATCAAGCCCCCCTCTTTCGTGATCTTCACCAACAGCCCGGAAGGGATCTACTTTTCCTATGAACGCTACATCATGAACAAATTTAGAGAGGCTTTCGGCTTTCACGGTACGCCGATGAAGCTTATTTTCCGGGGCAGGGACAAGAAAGACAGCTAAATCATTCTTTACTTGGATGATACGATGGTTTAGTATGATGAGAATTCCGCGCCCATCCTTCACATGAGAGAAGTGCAACCATGAGTCTTGTCGGCAATTTGGAAGACCTCGGGCTTGGTGAGATCCTGCAGATCGTCAGTCTGAGCAGGAGATCCGGCGTCCTTTCCCTGGAGAGCCGGGGACGGGAGGCGCGGATCATCTTCCAAAGTGGACAGGTGACCCGGGCCAGCTCGACCACGTTCCAGCAGAACCTGGGGGAGGTGCTGATCCAGAAGGGGGTCATCGACCTGACCACCCTGAAGCGCGCCCTGAGCATCCAGGCGGACGAGGGGTACCGTCAGCTTCTGGGCGGCATCATGATCGAGCGCTTCGGCATCAGCGCGGACGCCATCGAGGCGGTGGTGAGGGAGCAGATCGAGAACGTGGTCTACTCCCTTTTTGCCTGGGCCGAGGGGACTTTCGAGTTCGAACTGCAGGAGATCGCCGAGGGAGACGCCGCCAGGCTCGACCCGGTCCAGTTCATGCTGAAGCAGGGGCTGAACCCGCAGTACCTCGCCATGGAAGGGTCGAGGATCATCGACGAAAAGCGCCACCGGGGCGAGACGGACGACGAGGGTGAGGAGCCGGCCGGGCCGGAACCGTCCCTCGATCTCGCCTTCGACCTGCTGCAGCACGCGCCGCTCCCCGCGGCGGAGCAAAAACACGCCCCCCGCGAGGCGGCTTCTGCCGAGCCCGCACCCCTTAGCGCAGCACCCCTAACCGCCGCGCCCTTTACGGCCGCACCCCTGACCGCCGTACCCGAGGCGCGTCACGGACGGCCGCTCGTGCTGGTGGACGACGACCCGGGGACCCTCGAGGCGCTCGCCTTCCTGCTGGAGCAGCAGGGCTACCGGGTCGACGCGATCGACAGGGGGGAGGATGCGCTGATCAGGGTGGACTGCCTGTACCGCGACGGGGTCCGCCCGACGGTCGTGGTGGACCTGATCATGCCGAGGATGGACGGTACCGGCATCCTGGGCGGCCTTGAACTGATGGAGCTGGTGCGGGGCAACTTCCCCGAACTCCCGCTTTTGGCACTGAGCGACTTTCACAACGAGGACGCCCAAAGAAAGGCGCGCGGCATGGGGATAGCGATCCTCATGAAACCGCTCAAGGGGGAACTGAGCGAAGGGATCCCCGCCTTCGCGCCAAAGCTTCTGGCCGGGGTTGCCAAGGCCGAGGCCGCAGGCCTTGGACTGACCCTGAGCCGGGTGAACATCGGTGACGAACTGCGGCTGGAGATGGGCGAGGAGCCGGCGCTCGCCGCTCCCTTCATCGGCCAGAGCATCGGCCTTTCCCACCTGAGGGGGATGCTGGAGGAACTCAACAATCCCTCGCTTGGAGGGGAGATCATCCTGCTGGTGCTCCGTTTTGCCGCCGAGTTCATGAACCGGGCGGTGGTGCTCCTGGTGAAGAAGGATTCCATCCAGGGGCTCGGGCAGTTCGGCATGGACGATCGGGACGGGAGCGCCGATGCCCGGGTCAGGAGCCTCAGGATCCCCCGTGGGGAGCCGTCGCTTTTCGCCCCGGTCCTGGAGACCCGGTTTCCCATGAAGGGGAAGGTCGACGACTCCCGCTGGAGCAACTTTTTTCTCGGCCAGCTCGGGGACGCCCGCCCGTCGGAAGTCTTCGTGGGGCCGATCGTGAGTGAAGGGAAGGTCGTGGCGGTACTCTACGGCGACAACCTTCCCGAGGATAAGCCGATCGGCGACACCGACTCGCTGGAGATATTCCTGAGCCAGGCGGGAATCGCCATGGAGAAGGCCCTGCTGCAGCGCAGGCTGCAGGATCAGGTGCAGGAGGGTAGGTAACGTGAAGAGGATACTGATAGCGGAAGATTCCAACACCATGCGATCGATGCTGGTTTCGACCATCGACGCACTGGAGAAGTTCACCATCGTCGAGGCGGCCAGCGGCTTCGAGGCGTTGCGCCTGCTGCCGCGCGAGCAGGTCGACCTGATCATCACGGACATCAACATGCCGGACATAAACGGCCTGGAGCTGATCAGTTACGTGCGCAACAACCCGAACTACCAGTTGATCCCGCTCTTCATCGTCTCCACGGAAAGCGGAGACAAGGATCTGGAAAAGGGGCTTGCCCTGGGTGCCAACGAGTACCTGGTGAAACCGTTCAACCCGCAGAAGCTGCAGGAGCTGATCTGCAAGTATCTGGGCTAAAACCCGTAGAACGTTTTTCACCATTCACCATTCACAGGGGTGAGCTATGAGCGTTGAAGAGAACTTAGGAAAGGCGGTAAAGGACTTCCTGGCCGAGGCCGAGGAAATCCTGGACCAGCTGAGCCTGGACCTGGTGGCACTGTCGGACTGCGCGGACGGCGGCGAGTGCAGCCCGGATCTGGTGAACTCCGTGTTCCGCGCGGCCCACTCCCTGAAGGGGCTCGCCGGGATGTTCGGCTTCTCCGAGATCGCGGAACTGGGTCACCACCTGGAGAACCTGCTCGACGCCCTGAGGCTCGGGCGCACCGCGCTGGACCAGGCCGTGGTGAGCGCGCTCTTCGAGGCGACCGAACTGCTCAGCGTCCTGGTCAGAAACGCCGGGGAATCGGGCGGCGAACCGGTCGACACCAGCGGCGTCGTGCAGCGCATCAACGATTGCCTGGCCCGGGAGCCCAAGGGAAGCCAGGCCTCGCCGCTTTCCCGCCTCAAACTTCCCGAGCGGGTGCTGAACTCCATGACGGAGTACGAGGAACACCGCCTGCTGGAGAACGTGAAGCGGGGGCGCCGCATCTACTCGATCCGGGTCTCCCTGCTCCTCGCCACCTTCGACTCCGAGCTGATGGAACTGACCGAGCAGCTAAAGCAGGTGGGCGAGGTGATCAGCACGCTCCCCTCGGCCTCCGGCGGCCTGGAAGCGGGGATCGATTTCGAGATCCTGTTCGGCAGCGAGCTCTCCGCCTCCGAACTCACCCCGCTCGTGGAGCGGGAACACCTGAGCATCGTGCGGTTCGGTGAGGAAACCGAGCTCCCGGCCCCCCTGGAGGACGAGTTCCACGCGCCGCTCCCCATCGAGGGATCGGTCACAGCCAAGAGCATGAGCCGCACCGTCAGGGTGGATATCGGCAAACTGGACATCTTGATGAACATCGTCGGCGAGCTGGTGCTCTCCCACTCCATGATCTCGGAGGTCGCCGCGCGCATGCGCCGCGACGGTTTCCTCGCTCCGGCCCAGGAACTCGTCAAGGCTGCCAAGGGGCTGGAGAAGAAGCTCTCCGAACTGCAGAAGGGGGTCATGGAGATCAGGATGATCCCGGTGGGCCAGCTCTTCGAGAAGATGTCCCGCATCATCAGGAAGATTTCCCGGGAGCAGGGGAAGCAGGTGGAGCTCAAGCTCTACGGCGCCGACACCGAACTGGACAAGCTGATCATCGAGGACATCTCCGACCCGGTCATGCACATCGTCAGGAACGCCATCGACCACGGCATCGAGACCCCGGAGCGCCGCAGGGCGCTCGGCAAGGACGAGAAGGGAACCATCACGCTCTCCTCCTTTCAGAAGGGGAACCACGTCGTGATCCAGGTCGATGACGACGGCAGCGGGATAGACGTGGCCCGGGTCAAGCAAAAGGCAAGGGAACTCGGGATGCTGGGCGCCGGCGAAGAGGTGGGCGACCGCGAGGCGCTGGAGTTCATCTTCCTTCCCGGCTTCTCCACCACGGACGTCGTGAGCGAGATCTCCGGCCGCGGCGTCGGCATGGACGTGGTCCGCACCAACATCGCCGCGCTCTCCGGGATGATCGACCTGGAGAACCGGCCGGGGCAGGGGACGCGGGTCACCATCACGCTCCCGATCACCCTCGCCATCATCAAGGCGCTCATCATCTCCGCGGCGGGGCGCACCTACGCGCTCCCGATCACCTCGGTGCTGGAGAGCCTTCTGGTCGAAAAGGGCGAGATCCGGACCGTCGAGCGCAAGGAGGTGATCACGCTGCGCGAGACCACGCTCCCCTTGCTGCGCCTGTCCGAGTTCTTCCAGTTAAGCGGAGCCGGCGAGCCGCCGGAGAGCTTCTACGTGGTGGTGGTCGGGATCGCGGAGAAGCGGCTGGGCCTCGTGGTGGACGACCTTCTGGGCCAGCAGGACATCGTGATCAAGTCGATCGGCGAGACCTTCGCCGGGTTCCGGGGCATCTCCGGGGCGGCGGACCTCGGGGACCAGCGCACCATCCTGGTCCTGGACGTGGGTAGCGTCATCGGCGAGGCGACCCGGGGGGGTGCCTGATGTACAAGGCGTTTTACGGTTTGCACGAAAAGCCGTTCTCAAAGACCCCCGACCCCCGTTTCCTCTACATGAGCTCCGGACACCGGGAGGCCCTGGCAAGGCTTGAGTACGCGGTCGAGGAGAGCGAGCTGGCGCTTCTGACCGGCGAGATCGGCTGCGGCAAGACCACGCTGTCGCGGGCTCTGATGGACCGGGTCGGGTCGCGCTACCACTTCCTGTTCGTCTTCAACCCGCGCCTTAGCGCCGACGAACTGCTGCGGGTGATCGCTTCCGGGCTCGAGGTGGCGACCCCGTCGCTCAGGAAGGATCAGCTCCTCACCGAGATCACCGGCGCCCTGTACCGGATGCACGGCGAGGGGAGGGTCCCGGTGGTGGTGATCGACGAGGCCCAGCTGATACCGGACCGGGAGCTCTTCGACGAGCTGCGCCTGTTGACCAATTTCCAGCTCGACGACAAGAACCTGTTGAGCGTCATCATCATGGGGCAGCCAGAGCTGCGCGGCATGCTCGCCTCCCCCGTGTACGAGCCGTTTCGGCAGCGCATCTCGCTCAACTTCCACCTCAGCCCGCTCTCGCTGGAGGAGACCCTGGAGTATCTCGATTTCAGGGTGACCGCCGCGGGGGGCGAGCCGGGGCTCTTCTCGCCGGATGCGGTGCAGCGCATCTTCGAGCTGTCGGGCGGGGTGCCGCGCCGGATCAATGCCGTGGCGACCAACGCGCTCCTGATCGGTTTCGGCAGGGACGCCTCCTGGATCGACGGCACGATCGTCTCCGAGTGCGCCGCGGAGATGCTGAACTAGCTTTTAAAAATAAAAGCCTCACCACAGAGGATCACAGAGGTACACAGAGGAAAACCAAAAACAGAATCTTGTTTAAACCTAGCTGGAGGATTTTGTTCAGATTTCCTCTGTGATCCTCTGTGATCCTCTGAGTCCTCTGTGTTTAAGCTTTTGATTTAGAACTTGATTCAGTCTATTTTCCCAGTATTGAAAAAGGGGCGTTCACCAGGTCATGAATCTCGCTGATATCAGAAAAAAGGCGCAAACTACCCAGGCGCAGGCCGTGCCGGCACCCCCGCAAGGATCGCCCCCCCCCGAGTGGCAGGCCCCCTCAGCGCCGGTTGAGCCGGCCCAGCCGGAAGGAACGGACGCTGCGACCGGAGCCGTGGAGTGGCAGGAGCCCGCGAGCGTCGCCTCCCTCCTGGACGGCTATGACGTG
>DATCHY010000433.1:0-3934 GCA_036508065.1 Geomonas sp.
CCAGGTCATCAGGGACGACTGGGCCGAAGATAGGTGCGCCGAGGCCCTCGACTACGTGCGCCACGAACTGGTGGCGCGCTCCGCCGAAGCAGGGGAAGGGATCCTCGATGACTTGCTGCTGAAGTTCGAGAAGGCGAACCCTGCCTGACAGGGCACCGGCATTGCGTGACCGCGCCGCCGGTGCCGAGGTTTCGGGAGAATGTTCACATGGGAGTAAACGACACTGGATACCGGAGGCTCTACGCCATCAGGCCCGAGAACATCCTCCTTTCACGGAGGTGCCACGAAGTATGTGACAACGTAGAAGTATGAACGAGAGACATAGCTGAACGGACGGCGTACCCAATTAACAGCAAAGGAGAGTCCCATGCCCTACATCAACGTCGGAGAGGAAAATTCGGGGAGCATCGATCTTTACTACGAGGATCACGGCACGGGTAAGCCGGTCGTGCTGATTCACGGCTGGCCGCTGAGCGGCGCTTCCTGGGAGAAGCAGGTCTCGGCCCTGCTGGCAGCCGGACGCCGGGTCATCACCTATGACCGCAGGGGGTTCGGCCAGTCCTGCAGGCCCGCGACGGGATATGATTACGACACCTTAGCCCTCGACCTGCACCAGCTCATGACGAAGCTCGACATGCGTCAGGCCGCGCTGGTCGGCTTCTCCATGGGCGGCGGTGAGGTGGCTCGCTACCTGGGCCGCTACGGGGCGGAGCGTGTCAGCAAAGCGGTGTTCATCTCTTCGGTTCCGCCGTGTCTATTGAAGGCCCCTGACAACCCGGATGGAATCGCTGGCAGCGTCTTCGAGGAGATTAAGAAAGCCATCACAACGGACCGGCCGGCGTTTCTCTCCAAATTCCTGGCGGATTTCTACAACGTGGATCTTCTGGGTGGCAAACGTATCAGTGATCAGGTGGTCCAGTACAACTGGAACGTCGCCGTCGGCGCCTCGGCCCAGGGGACCCTCGACTGCGTCTCGGCGTGGGGCACCGATTTCCGCAAGGATCTGGCGCGCATCGAGGTGCCCACACTGGTAATTCACGGCGATGCCGACCGGATTGTTCCCATTGCGGCCAGCGGAATCCGTACCCACAACGCCGTCAAGGGATCCCACCTGGTAGTGGTTGGGGGCGGACCGCACGGACTGATCTGGACCCATGCGGAGAGCGTGAACCATGAGCTGCTGGAATTCCTCCAGAAAAGTTAACGAGGCGTTCAGGATCGGCCGTTATTGTTACGGGTATCCGACCGCCGGAATCATACGGTTGCGTAGAGACGCATTGCATGCGTCTCCAGGCCAGGACGATGAACGGTAGTCTTTGGCAGCAGACGGAAACTAAATGCCCCGACAACTTTTCTGGAAAGGAAAACCTCCATGACCGTACGCCGCATCGCCAAGATTTTCAAAAGCAGACCGACCATCGAGGGGGCGGGGGTGCATCTCAAGCGGGCTTTCGGCTACTCGCAGGTCCCGCAGTTCGATCCGTTCCTGATGCTCGACGACTTTCATACCGCCAATCCGGCAGAATACCTGGCCGGTTTCCCCTGGCATCCCCACCGGGGAATCGAGACCATCACCTACGTCCTGGAAGGGCTCGTGGAGCACGGCGACAGCATGGGCAACAAGGGGGTCATCGGTCCCGGCGACGTCCAGTGGATGACCGCCGGCAGCGGCATCATCCACCAGGAAATGCCCCGGGAAAGCCCGACCGGGATGATGTGGGGCTTCCAGTTCTGGGCCAACCTGCCGGCCAGTAAAAAGATGATGCCCCCGCGCTACCGTGAGGTGAAGGCCGCCGACATTCCGATGGCAACGCTGGATTCGGGGGTGATCATAAAGGTCGTCTGCGGCGAGGTGGCCGGCGTCCGTGGGCCGGTTCGGGACATCGTCATAGACCCCGAGATGCTCGACGTTTCCGTTCCGGCGGGGACGGCTTTCACGCACCGGGTCAAGCACGGTCATACGGCGATCGCCTACCTGCTGGACGGCGAAGGCTATTTCGACGACCGGCGTGACGCGTTTGCCTTTGAGATGGTGGGTAAGGGTTGGATGGATGTTACCAGACGTTGCATCTGCGGTCCGGAAACCGTCGTGCTGTACGAATCTGACGGTACGGAAGTGACGGTTACCGCGGTGGACCGGCCGGTCCGCTTCCTGTTTATCTCGGGAAAGCCCCTGGACGAGCCGGTCGCCTGGTACGGTCCCATTGTCATGAACACCCAGGAAGAACTGCGGGTTGCCTTCGATGAGTATGCCAAGGGAACCTTTGTCAAACAGACGAAGCAGGGCGATTGAACTGGCAGTTTTGGGTAGGATCAATCCGTGATCTGATTAGTGCCGCTCTTCCGCCAGTATAAAAGCCTAGGTAGGAGCGGCATTGCTGCCGCGCACGTCGCGCCCTGGAGGACGCTCGGAAGATCGGCGCTAATCATGGTTCGTGATGAGCAGCAGGTGCCTGATGCGAGTTATCCAACTTCATGATGGTCGTAGCGCCGGACCCTATTTTCCGGATTATATTGGGATTGTTTTCGGTCCCCTCATATTCATCCTCCAGAGGTTTAAGTTGATCGCAATCTGGATAGCATGACAGAAGCTTTTGATCGCATGCTGCCATTTTGGCATTTTGGACTTCAGGGTCATCTGCAGCAGGTTCATTCATGCAGTCGGTATGCTCACTTTCGCATCTTGTTCTGCACTCGGAGTAATCTTCCGCGAATGAGAGGGGAGCGAGGGGGAATATGATCTGGCATAGAGTCAGAATGACCAGGCATTTTTTCACGTTATTACTCCTCATGAAATGAGTTGCAGACCAAACCTCAGATGCTCTCCCCTTACGCCCCCTCTTCTAAACCGTGGTCAGAATTTCACCCTGAGTCCCACCGCTGCGTTATGACTTTCAAACTTCAGCTCATTCTCGGTGTCGGGACCAGTGAAGGTGGCTTTTGAGGTCCCGAAGTAGCGGTAGCCGACGTCCAGTGAGAGCATTCTGCTGAGGGCGATCTCGAGGCCGACGCCGGCCTGGTAAGCGAAGACGGTGTCGTCGTCAGACTGGTATAGTTCTGCTCGATTCCTAGATGGGGAGGTTCCGAAGGTGTCGCTTTGGTGCATGGCGGCAAAACCTACGCCGCCGCCAAGGTACGGAGTGACCGGGCTTGGGTTGTGCAGATCCAGGAAGATGTT
This sequence comes from Geomonas sp., assembly GCA_036508065.1. Lineage (GTDB taxonomy): Bacteria > Desulfobacterota > Desulfuromonadia > Geobacterales > Geobacteraceae > Geomonas. The sequence goes on from DATCHY010000433.1 coordinate 3,179, forward strand.
GCCCAGGACGGCCAGAGCCCCGACACTGCCGTCAATGTTGGTGTATCTCGTTCCGTTGATTTCGACGACCCTATTGATCTCTCCATGCTTGTACGACAATTCTCCTTCCAGTCGCACAAAACCGTAATCGAAACCGCCTGTAGCGCCGATGTTGATGCCGGGATCGAATTCAACCCGGTCATTCAGGTCACCTGCACCCACGTCGAAACCTGTCACGTCCGTGTTTGTCGGGACGGCCACTCCGATGAATGCGGACATATAGGGACCCATACGGGGAGGCGTCGCCGAGCAGATGGTTGGGGTAGCGAGGGTTGCCAGGGCGAGAAAAGCAAGCAGTCTCTTTTTCATTGTCGGTTCTCCTTTTATGGTTGGGTCTCACCAGTCTGTAGGCTTTTCACCCAACCCACGGGTAGATTGACTGATTGGCATTAATTATACAGTGCTTTTGCTGCATTGCATGGCGCTATTCCCTTTACCAACTGCACGGGTTCAAAGAGTCGTGGGTAGGGCCGGAGGGTGAGAATGTTTGATTCCAGGAGGAGTGGGGGGCGTGGGTGAGATGTCTGATTCCAAAACGGGTGCCGGGTATTGAGGGCGCTTCGTTGTCACGCGACGCAGACGAAATCCAGGCCTTCCTGCCAGCCGAGCTTCTCCGCCACGGATCTGAACTGTTGCCGCGCACCGCGCAGGCCGATTGCCGTGATCATTTTTCTGCCTGCCAGTTCCAGCTCTTCAGGCCGCACAACCGGCGCGCCA
>DATCHY010000434.1:0-14631 GCA_036508065.1 Geomonas sp.
CACCGTGGACGAAATCTCGCCGCTGACCATCGGGGCGCTCATCGCCTTGTACGAGCGGGCCGTGGGCCTCTACGCGTCGCTGGTCAACATCAATGCCTACCATCAGCCGGGCGTGGAGGCAGGGAAGAAGGCGGCCGGCACCGTGCTGCAGCTCCAGGGAGCGATCCTCGAACTGCTGCGCGCACAGCACGGCAGGGAGTTTAGCTGCGAAGAGTGCGCCACCGCCCTGGCGCGTCCCGAGGAGGTGGAAACCGTGTTCACCATTCTTCGGCACCTCGCGGCCAACCCGGACCACGGCGTGAGCATGGCCAAAGGGGAACGGATCTGGGAGAGCAAGTTCCGCTTGATCTAACGCTAGGCCTGTCGGGGCACCATTTGCGGGTGCCGGCAGCATTTGCTTGAGTTTTGAGGTGACTGTCCAGCACACTTCAAGGAAATGGCAATTACAAACAATCAAAAGCCTCACCACAGAGGACGCAGAGGAACACAGAGGAAATCTTGAAACAATGCCTGAGGTTTTTTTGTTTTAAGCATAAATCAGGTTTTGATTTTCCTCTGAGAACCTCTGCGTACCTCTGTGGTGAGGCTTTATGCTTTATTGCTGTTTGAGATTGGCCGGCTGGTGCTGAATAGTTACCACCCGACAAAGTCAAAACCAGCACACGGATTGAACGGATGATACGGATAACGGCAGATCAACCTAAATTCTTTTGTCTGGAGCATAGTATTTAATATTGAGGAGCGTATGAAGACAGTTGATCTAAGAAGCGATACCGTTACCCGTCCGTCTGCAGCGATGCGCAAGGCCATGGCGGAGGCGGAGGTGGGAGATGACGTCTACGGCGAAGACCCGACGGTCAACAGGCTGGAGGCGCTCGCCGCAGCGATGCTCGGCAAGGAGACCGCCCTCTACGTCCCCAGCGGCACCATGAGCAACCTGCTTTCCCTGCTCTCTCACTGCGCGCGCGGTGACGAGTACATCGCCGGGCAGGATGCCCACATCTACCGCTGGGAGGGGGGAGGAGGCGCGATATTCGGAGGCATTCAGCCCCAGCCGATCGATTTCGAGGCGGACGGCACCCTCGACCTCAGGACGGTTTCCCGCACGGTGAAGCCGCCCGACCCCCACCACGCGGTAACCAGGCTCCTTTGCCTGGAGAATACCCAAGGGGGGCGCGTGCTGCCGCTTGACTATCTCGACGAGGCAAAACGCTGCGCAAGAAGCCACGGCCTGGCGCTCCACCTGGACGGCGCGCGCGTCTTCAATGCCGCAGTCGCGCTTCAGATACCGGTCGGGGAGATCGCCTCCAGGTTCGACTCGGTTTCGGTCTGCCTCTCCAAGGGTCTCGGCGCACCGGTCGGTTCCGTTTTGTGCGGCAGCTCAGAGCTGATCGCCAAGGCTCACCGGTGGCGCAAGGTGGCCGGCGGCGGGATGCGCCAATCGGGCATTCTCGCCGCGGCGGGGATCTTCGCCCTGGAAAACAATGTGGAGAGGCTTGCCGAAGATCACCAGAACGCGCAGGCCCTTGCTACCGGGCTGGCAGCCATCGAGGAACTGTCGGTCAGCCCGGCTAACACCAACATCCTCTTTGTAACCCCGCCCGCCGGAAGCGCTGCCAGGCTCCGTGAGGCACTGGCGGGCGAAGGAATCCTCCTGGGAGGCGGCAACAGCCTCCGGCTGGTAACCCACCTGGACGTGACGGCGGCAGATGTGGAGAGGACGGTCGGGGCGTTCCAGCGGTTTTTCAGTAGAGGCGCATGACCTCAACTGGGTGTTCCGCTCCTTCTCCAACGGGAGGAAGGCGAGACGCATGCAATGCGTCTCTACGTATTGGTTGGGAATGGGTGTAGAGACGCATTGCATGCGTCTCCGCCTTTCGCTTGGCCCCATCGGGACGATGCTGGAGAAGGAATGGAGGGCAGATGGCAGAGATAAGCTGGGGAGATTTCGAGCGGGTGGAGATCCGGGTTCAGGCTCGCCTGAGCTTACCCCTTCTGCCGCAGTGCCTCGGCGTACACCGCGCTCTTCGGCAAACCTGTTTCCAGCGTCACCCTTTTCACCGCGTCCTTCAAGGAAAGCTCTCCCGAGGCAAGGTAGCGGCTTAAGAGCTCCTCCATCTCCGGGATATCGGGCAGCGCAGGCTCGCCGGCAGGGGTGACGAGAATGGCCACCTCCCCCCTGATCTCCCTTAGCTCCGCCTGCTCGATGAGGGCGGAGAGTTTTCCGCGCAGAAACTCCTCGTACATCTTGGTCAGTTCCCGCGCCACCACAACCTCGCGGTCTCCCAGCGTCTCCAGCATGTCGCGCAGGGTCGCCAGCACCCTTTTGGGGGACTCGTAGAAGATGAGGAGCGCCCTCTCGCCGGCGAGCGACTGCAACCTCTCGCGCCTTTTTCCCTGGCGATTCGGGAGGAATCCGGCAAAAGTGAAGTTGTCCGTGGCAAGCCCCGAAGCCGAGAGCGCCGTGATGGCGGCGCAGGCCCCGGGGATCGGGACCACGTTCACCCCCGCCGCTACCGCGTCGCGCACCAGTTGGTACCCGGGGTCGGAGATGCAGGGGGTCCCGGCGTCCGTTACCAGTGCGACGTTGAGGCCCTGCTGCAGCCTTTCCAGGATGTACTCCCCCTTGAGATCCTTGTTGTGATCGAAGTACGAGGTAAGCGGCCGGGAGATGCCGAAGTGAGTCAGGAGCTTTCTGGAGTGACGGGTGTCCTCCGCCGCGATCAGGTCCGCCTCCTTCAGGATACGCAGAGCGCGCAGGGTGATATCCTCAAGATTGCCGATCGGCGTGGCTACGATGTATAAGGTTCCGGCTGGCATGTTTTGGAAAACGTTCTACGTTCTGCGTTCTACGTTCTACGTTGAAAACTAAAGGCTGTTCAAACGTGGAACTCAAACTTAGAGCGTAGCGGGTCTTATATCCTCCAATGAAAATGTTATAACGTTAACCGCCTTACCTGAAAGCCAAAGCGGTTTAAACATATTTAAAAACTGAACGGCTTCAGAACGTAGAACGTAGAACGTAGAACGGCATCATTAAGAACGACCTCACTTCCCCCAGTCCCTGGCGTAGCGGAAGTCCCTGTCGATGGTACGGTTGGAGACTTTTGCTATCACCGGGAGACGACGCTTGAAATGGGAGCCCTGCACCTTCGCCTGCACGGTGTCGATAAACTGGGGCGCGAACCCGGCGGCGATCAACTCGTCGCGACTCATGCGCTGGTCCACCATCCGATAGAGCAGCTCGTCGGCGTCCCGGTAGCTAAAGCCGAGATCCTGCTCGTCGGTCTGTCCCGCCCAGAGGTCCGCCGACGGCTTTTTATCGATAATCTCGCGCGGCACCCCCATCGCCTCGGAAAGCTCCCAGACCTGGCTCTTGTAAATGTCACCGATCGGGTTCAACGCGCTCGCCATGTCGCCGTAGAGGGTCCCGTAACCCAGGAGCAGCTCGGTCTTGTTGCTGGTGCCAAGCACCAGCCCCCCGACCGCCGCGGAATGGTCGTAAAGGACCGTCATCCGCTCGCGCGCCATCTTGTTGCCGCGCCGCATGTTGTCCGCATCGGGAACCATGGCGAAATAGGCGTCCACCATCGGGGTGATCTCCAGCACCTGGTAGTTGATGCCGAGCCGGTCGGCCACCAGCTTCGCATGCGCCTCGCTTTCCGGGTTGCTGGTCCGGTACGGCATGGTGTAGGCGTGCACGTTCTCAGGGCCCAGGGCCTCGGCAGCGATGTAGGCCACCAATGCCGAATCGATCCCGCCGGAAAGGCCGAGCACGCCCTTGCGGACCCCGACCTTGGTCACCTCGTCGCGCACGAAGCCGACGAGAATCTTGCGCAACAGCGATGTGTTAACAGTAAGCGCGCCCATCAGAAACCCCTCTCCCTATCGATTCGCTTGAGCTCCTTCACGGTGACGCCCAGGTTTTCGTCCCGCATCATGGGAGAAAAGATGCGCTCGCGTCTGAGCGCCCCCTCGTCTACCGCCGCCAGGACGAAATCCTCCTCCAGGAGGCTGCCACGGGCGGTAACCTCGCCCGAAGGTGCAATCGCCTGGGATCCCCCCCAGAAATTGACGCCGTCCTCGTAGCCGACCCGGTTGCAGTAGAACACCCGGCAGTTGAGGAACATCGCGGTGGTCGAGGTGAGTTTCTGCCAGGCGGTCGCCGAGCCGAGCCCCTCCTCCTGGCTTATGCCGCGGCTGGGACTGGAAGAGAGGCAGATCAGGGTGGTGGCGCCGTCCATGGCGAGGATGTAGGGCGCGGAAAGGTGCCACATGTCCTCGCAGATCAGCATGCCGACCCGGCCGAAGCGGGTGTCGAAGGCCCGGAAGCGCTCGCCGCGAGCCAGGTAGCGCTGCTCGTCGAACAGTCCGTAGGTCGGCAGATAGACCTTCCTGTGCACGTGCCGGATCTCGCCCGCTTCCAGGTAAAGGGCGGTATTGAAAAAGCAGTAGTCGGCGGAGACCTCGACCAGGCCAATCGCGATGGAGATGCGCCGGGAGAGCAGCTTCAGCCTCTCTATCCTGGGCGAATCGAGGCCGATCGCCACTTCCGGGACCAGGTCCTTCAGAAAATACCCGGTGAGTGCCAGTTCGGGAAAGACGATGAGGTGAGCCCCCTCAACGATCCCCTTCTCGATGGCGGCCTCGATCAGGGCCATGTTGTCGTCCAGGCAGCCGAGCTTCGGCTTGATCTGGGCGAGGGCAACGGTAAAATCCATGAGTTTCTCCGCGATTTTTTCTTAATTACTAGCACAGGTGCAGGTGCGTTTGCAAACCTTTCGGACAGAAGGCGCAGAGAGCGCTAAAGCAGCGGTGGATTGGGTTATGGCTTCGTGCCGGGGTGAGGAAACGGAAAATCCTGCAGGAGCGCCCCTCAGGACGCGAAGATCGCGGCAGGAATGCCGTTGCTGCAGGACCGGTTGAGACGCAGGGAGCGACGAGGCGCCGGTGCATAGGACGGTCAGAAGAGCACCACCAGCGCCACGCCGCCGACGATGACCGAAAGGTTGCAGACGGCGGAGACGCCATGCAACTTGGAGAACTGGCGCCGCAGCGGGTTGTCTTTGGTCGTGGTTTCGAAGGAGACGATTTCGTGTTTCAGCGCCGCGGCCCGCGGCTCAACATAGAAAGCCTGGAAGGAGGAGAGCGCCAGCATGACCGCGAGAATCAGCGCCGCCGGGACCATCCCCTTGCCGGAGATGATGATCCGGCAGATAAGGGCAACAATGCCGCAGGCGACCCCCCAGCGGAAATAGCCGGGAAAGAACAGTCCAACGATGCGTGCCGCGGTATCCCTGCTCTCTGAGCGAAAGAGCATAGGGGTCAGCACGAAGGTGAAGAGCGCCGCTCCGCCCAACCAGAGAGAGACCGCCAGGCGGTAGATGATTGTCGTTATCTGCATGATTCACCTCACAAAAGAGAGGGAGTCCGATGCCTGGAACTGAATCAACCAGACCGTTACTCCCTTTGGACAAGAGAAAATTCAGCCGCTACAAAGATACGAATACTACAGAAAAACAGTAAACCTAAAGCAATCTTCGCCACAAAAAAGCACAAAATGCACAAAAAAAATCTTCAAACATTTAGGCTTTTAAGCCTTTGTGCTTTTAAGCTTTTGTGCGTTTTGTGCGTTTTGTGGCCAAATGTTTTTTTGGTTAAAAGTCATGGTTTGTTTTTACCCAAATTTCTGTTCGTTTTAGACTCGCCTGTAACTCCGTGTGCTCCGTGTCTTTGCGGCTAATAGTTTCATTGTCATACGTAGGCAAGATCGAAGGCATTCCGGATATGCTCTATCTCGGGAAGATCGCCTTCACGAAGGACTATGGCAACCACGTCGAAACGTGCCTCGGCATCGTAAAGCCTTCTTTTGGAGAGCCAGACCAGCGCCGCCTTGGAGATCTGACGTTGTTTGAAGGGGGTGACGGCGAGCTGCGGCGGGCCGTAGGTATCATTATTGCGGCACTTAACCTCAACGAACACGATGGTTCTCCCATCCCGAGCCACAATATCAAGCTCTCCGCAGACACAGCGGAAGTTACGCTCGACAATGGAAAAGCCCGCGCCCTTCAGAAAGGTCGCAGCTATCGATTCTCCCCGCACTCCAAGGGAGCTGTTGCCACTCTTCTCTTGCATGTCGCCCCTGTGCTGAGTATCTCGAATTGAGTCGCCTCACACAGTGTAGCAGCAAGTTCAGGTTAGGTCTAACTTTCGCATCAAAGTCCGGGCAGGAGGAACAGTCCGGACACAGCTGCACGCGCTTCCTCTGATACCGGAGGGAGATGCTCCTTCACGCCGCGGAAGGTTTTCCGGTGTATCGGCGAGGGACCGAGTTCGGCGATGGCCGCCATATGCGAGGCGGCACCGTACCCCTTGTGCGCGGCGAAGCCGTAGCCGGGGTAGAGCGCATCGTATTCCAGCATGATCCGGTCCCGGGTCACCTTGGCGATGATGGAAGCGGCAGCGATGGAGAAGCTCAAGCCGTCCCCTTTTTTAATGCTGCGCTGGGCTATGTTGATCGGGACTGCGGATATCCCGTCGATCAGAAGGAAATCCGGGGCGGGATTCAGGGAGAGGACGGCATCGCGCATCGCCGAGAGTGTGGCCTGGAGGATGTTGATCCGGTCCACCAGATCGTGATCGCCGAACCCGACGCCGACGGCGAGCGCCTCCCGCGAGATGGTGTCGAAGAGCTCGTCCCGCAGCGCCGCCGTCAGTTTCTTGGAATCGTCCACGCCGGGAAGGATCAGCCCGTCCGGCAGGACCACCGCTGCGGCGACGACCGGACCGGCCAGGGGACCGCGGCCGGCCTCATCGACGCCCGCGACACACCGGTAGCCGCGCCGGGCGGCCTCGACCTCAAAAGCGTGCAGGTCGGGGGGCGAGCCGGCGGAGAAAAGATCCCATGTCGTGCTGGTTTTTTTGGTCATGGAGGTCATGGAGCCCGGGAACTGGTGGTCGCAATGGAACGGTTTTTTGTGCCTCAGACCAAAAAAAACCCCGGTCGGTTGACCGGGGTTTAAGGCTTTTACGCGACCTATTGGCCGGCGACGTATTTTCTTTCCTTGATCCTGGACGCCTTACCGCGCAGTTTGCGCAGGTAGTAAAGCTTGGCGCGACGGACCTGACCGCGGGTGATCACCTCAATGGCCTCGACAATCGGGGAGTGCAGCGGGAAAACCCTCTCGACGCCGACGCCGTTGGAAATCTTGCGCACCGTGAAGGACTCACGGTTCCCGCCGTTCTGACGCCCGAGGCAAACGCCTTGGAATGCCTGGATACGGCTCTTGTCACCCTCGACGATCTTCACCTGCACCTTGATGGTGTCGCCCGGGTTAAACTTGGGGACATTCTTCTTCATCTGCGCCATTTCGATAAAATCAATCTTGTTCATATTCGACTTCCTCCGTTATCTGTAACCTCTAGTCTTGCAAGATATAAACTGCCCAAAAAGCCGTCCCTTACCCAACCTGTTGCATCTTTTAACCGCTCCGCCTGCCGATTCCCCCTTCGAGCCGCGTTACCGCCCGAAGAGCCGGTCCAGCATTATCGCTGCAGCGCTGCGCACCGAGAGATGGTTGTAATCGCCACCACCACTGATCGGCTCCAGCACGTAATCGCCCCTGTTGAAAATCTCCTCGGTGAGCCCCCATCCGGTGCCCAGAAGGAGCAGGAAGGGTTGCTCAGGCTCCGCTTCAAAAAGATCCTGCAATTCAGGGAAGCTGACGCTGTTGGCCCTGCCGGCGGCTCCCGTCACGACGACCTTCGCCCTCTTGCCGGTGCGCTTCTCGATGTCGGCGAGCGCATCGTCCAGGGAATTCTCGGTCTGCAAAAGCTCAAGGGCCATCTTCCGCTTCGGGTTGTAGGTCGCCCCCCACCCCTCAAGCCAGTGCACCCTGATCTTCTCAACGAGCCGCTGCTGCTCCTGAACCGGCGTCACGATGTAGTAGCGCGAGACCCCGTAGGTGCGGGCGGATCTGGCTATGTCGTGGATGTCCAGGTTCGTCACTGCCGTCGCCACCACATCCCGGTTCTTGTCCAGAACGGGATAGTGGATCAGCGCTATACTGAGGCGTCCGGCGGCCGTCATCGGCGCACCTCTGCCAGAAGCTTCTTGTCTGCCTTGCTCAACTCGATCCCGTCGAGGAGCTCGGGGCGCGAGGCGAGGGTTCTCAGGATCGACTCCCTGCGCCGCCACTTGGCGATCTCGGCATGGTTGCCGGAAAGGAGAATGTCGGGAACCTTCTCACCACGGAATTCGGGAGGCCGCGTGTACTGCGGGTACTCCAGGAGGCCATCGGCAAAGGAATCGTAAAGCGCCGAATCACCCGAGCCGAGCACCCCAGGAACCAGGCGGGCTACGGCGTCGACGATCACCATGGCGGCGATTTCCCCGCCGGTCAGGACGAAATCCCCCAGGGAGATCTCGTCGTCGACGAACAGCTTCCGCACCCGCTCGTCAACACCTTCGTAGCGGCCGCAGATGATGATGACCCCTTCCTCGCGGGAAAGTTCCTCGGCAACCGCATGGTTGAAAGGGCGCCCGCAGGGGGTGGTCAGTATCACCTTGGAAGCGGGGCTCGCAAGCTTCACGGACTCGATCGCCGCGGCGATCGGTTCCACCTTCATCACCATGCCGGCGCCCCCTCCGTAGGGGGAGTCGTCGGCAGTGGAGTGCTTGTCGAGGGCCCAGTCGCGGATGTTGTGCAGGCCTATCTCTATCAGCCCGTTCTCGCAGGCGCGCTTCAGGATGCTCTCCGTCAGCGGGCCGTCGAACATGGCCGGGAACAGCGTCAGTATGTCAAATTTCATAGATCGAGGAGCCCCTCGGGAAGAGAGACCGTCATGCTGTTTGCCGCCAGATCCACCGACAGCACAACATCCTCGAGCGCGGGGATCAAGACCTCCCGAGCGTCGTTCTTTACCACGTACACGTCGTTACTGCCGGTCTCGATGATGTCGACCAGCTCCCCCAGCGCTTCCCCCGCATCGGTCACGACCTGGAGCCCGAGCAGATCCGACCAGTAATACTCGTCGGAGGGGAGTTCCGGGAGCGCACCGCGGTCGGCGTAAATCTCGCGGCCGACCAGGTGCAGCACCTGGTTGATGTTGTCAAACGGCTTCAGGGTCAGGATCACCCTCTTGCCGTGCGCCTTGGCCGAGACCACGGGGAAACGCTCCATGGCCCCATCCGGGGCTTTGACCATGACGCTTTCCAGTTGGGAGATGCTGGAGGCATCCCCGGCGAAGGGGATTACCCGGAGTTGCCCCCGGATCCCCTGCGTTGCCTGGATCTTTCCTATCAGTACTGTCTTGCTGCTATCGGGCATCTATCACTCTACAATCTTCAGGATCGCTTTCTTATTGTCCTTGGTGGATACGGCGTTCAGAAGGGTGCGGATCGCCTTGGCGGTGCGCCCTTCCTTGCCGATGATGCGTCCCATATCCTCTTTTGCAACAGTGAGCTTGATGACGTTGGTCTCTTCTTCCAACTCTTCGGTTGCTTTCACCTGGCTCGGGTCATCTACAAGTGCCTTAGCGATGGTTTCTACAAGCTCTTTCATGTCGCACCCTCTGTAGTGTGGGATATCCGGCTAGCCGGAGCAGACGAGCATTAAGCAGCCGATACAACAGCCTGAGATACGAACTTTTCCCAGATGCCGACCTTCTTCAGGATCTGCTTCACGGTGTCGGTAGGCTGTGCGCCCTTGGAAAGCCACTCGAGGGTCTTCCCTTCTTCAAGGTTGAATACCGCCGGGTTCTTGTTCGGGTCGTAGGTACCGACGTTCTCGATGAAGCGTCCGTCCCTGCGGCTACGGCAGTCTGCAACCACTACCTGGTAAAAGGGTTTCTTCTTGGCGCCCGCGCGTGCAAGTCTGATCTTTACTGACATTTCTTCCTCCTGGTATTTCCGGATCTTGGATCCGCAATTCTCTATTTGATTGGTGTTCCGGTAACCGTCTAACTCTACTTCAATGCTCGCTATCGTCAAAGGAGAAGCGTCTAAAAAGGGAGCATCCCTTTTCCCATCCCCTTCATACCTTTCAAAAGCCCCTTGGGGCCCATCTTCTGCAGCTGCTTCACCACCCGCTGCGCCTCGGTGAAGCGCTTCAGGAGCTGGTTCACCTCCTGCACGCTGGTGCCGCTCCCCTTGGCGATCCGGAGGCGCCGGCTGCCGTTGATGATGGTGTGGTTGGAGCGCTCCTTCGGAGTCATGGAGTCGATGATCGCCTCGATCCTTTTCAGGTCGCGCTCGGAGGGCTGGGCGCCCTGCATCTGCTTCATCGCCTTGCCCATGCCGGGGATCATCCCCATGATCGACTCCAGGGAGCCCATCTTCTTGATCTGCTGCAGCTGGCTCTTGAAGTCCTCCAGATCGAACTGGCTCTTCTTGAGCTTCTGCTGGAGACGGTCGGACTCCTTCTCGTCGAAGCTGGACTGCGCCTTCTCGATCAGGGTGAGCACGTCGCCCATGCCGAGAATCCTGGAGACCAGGCGGTCGGCGTGGAACACGTCGAGGGCGTCCAGCTTCTCGCCAAGGCCGACGAACTTGACCGGCTTGCCGGTAACCGCCTTGATGGAGAGTGCTGCCCCGCCCTTGGCGTCGCCGTCCAGCTTGGTAAGGATGACGCCGGTGATGCCGAGGCGGTCGTTGAAGCCTGCAGCGACGTTCACCGCCTCCTGCCCGGTCATGGCGTCCGCCACGAACAGGATCTCGCGCGGTGCCAGCTCGTCCCGGATTCCCTCCAGCTCCTCCATCAGGTAATCGTCTATCTGGTGGCGGCCGGCGGTGTCATAAATGACCACGTCGAAAGCGTTCAGCGTCGCGTAGCGCAGTGCCGCGCGGCAGATGTCGAGCGGCTTCTGGTCGGTGGAGGAGTCGAACACCTCGATGTCGAGCTGACGCCCCAGCACCTTCAGCTGCTCGATGGCGGCCGGACGGTAGACGTCGGCGGGGACGAGCAGCGACTTTTTCCGCAGTCCCTTCAGGTGGCGGGCGAGCTTGCCGCAGGAGGTGGTCTTCCCTGCGCCCTGGAGACCGACCAGCATGATCGCTACCGGGGGCTTGGCGGCCAGGTCGAGGGAGTTGTCCTCCCCCCCGCCCATGAGCAGCACCAGCTCATCATGGACGATCTTGATCACCTGCTGGCCGGGGGCGAGGCTTTGCAGCACCTCGGTGCCGACGGCGCGGCCGCGCACCTTTTCGACGAAATCCTTGACGACCTTGAAATTCACGTCCGCTTCGAGGAGCGCCAGGCGCACCTCGCGCAGCGCGTCCTTCACGTTTTCCTCGGTCATGACACCTTGGCCGCGGAGCTTCTTGAATACCAGGTCGAGCTTATCGGAGAGACTTGCGAACATCAAAAACCCTATAACATACCGGAACTGCGTAATAAATCTTGTTGGGCCGAGGAGCGTGCCGGCAAAAGCGCACAGATATCCCGCGGCAAGAGAGTCACTTTAGTGGATATGGCGACATATTGTCAAGCAAAATATCGCGGGAGGGCTTAGAGTTAGAGCCGCACCACGGAGCTCGCACCGAGCAGACTCTCGGCAATGGTGAACATGTTGGTAACCCCGCCCGCGGCCAGGAGCTCCTTCTTTTTGAAGTAGTCGAGGCAGACCCCGCAGGAGAGGACCTCCACTCCGCGGTTGCCCAGGGCCTCGAGGTCCTCGATCACCTCGGAGCCCGCGGCGGTCAGGAGCACGCCGGAATTGACGAAGAGCATCCGGTCCGGCAGGGCGTCCAGCTCCAGCAGCGTCATGATGAAGTTGCGCATCAGCAGGCGCCCCAGCTCCTCGGGTCCGTCGCCCAGCCGGTCCGAGCCGATCAGCATGACGGCGCCGCCCGGCCGCCCGGCTTGCCTGACCTCCGGTGCCTGAGCGCCGGTAAGGGTCAGGGCGAAGCCCCCCTCAAGCGGCTCCTCCTGCACCGTGTAGCCGCGCCCCTCGGCAAAGCGCCTCACGTTTTCCCGCGGCGCGCCTGCGTCCAAAAGCACGCGCAGCTCGCCCTCACCCGCCTCCAGCGCCCGCTTCACCGAAACCACCGGCGCCGGGCACGACATCCCTCTCACGTCCAAGCTCTTCATGACTTCTCCTCTATCTTCTGGAAACCTTCACCCGTTTTCCGGTACAGCTCCCTGGGAAGGAGCCCCGCCTCGGCCAGCGCCCCTTCCACCCCGCCCCTGACATCTTCCGCGTAGCGGATGGCGAGGCCGCAGTCGGCCGCCAGGGTGCGGGGCGCCGGAATCAGCAGTATCTTCAGATGCTTCTCCTTCAGGAGCCGCTCAGCCTCCATCACCCGGTGGATGGAGTTGAATATCGCCACGTAATCGCCGTCTCTTACCACAACCGCTCCTTTTGCCTTCCTGCCTGCATCCCTCAATGAGAACCGCATTGACAAAGCTGCTTTTAATCCATAATATTCATCGGACCAAGAGGTAATGCATGCAGACAACCCTACAAGTAGCCGTCCTGATGCTTCTGGCGGCCGCCGTCAACGTCCCGCTGGGGTACCAGCGTCAATCCTGCCGGAAGTTCTCGCCGGGATGGTGGTTCTACGTCCACATTTCCATACCGCTCATCTTCTACGTCAGAATCAAGACAGGAATCGGGGCGCAGTTCATCCCGTTCACCCTCGCAAGCTCCGTAGTCGGCCAGATCATCGGCGGCCGGATCTATCGCAAGAGAAATAACGTTGGCTAAGCGGCCAAGGATGCGGAGACCCGCGGCGATCTCGGACCTGCTGAGCGCCGTTTTGCGCGGCACGCCCGCCGAGAAGAGGCTCAGTGAGGGGCGCATCTGGCTGGTCTGGGAACAGGCGGTGGGGAGCCGCATCGCCTCCCACGCGTCCCCCGCAGCCTTTCGGGACGGCACCCTCACGCTCACCGTTGACAGCGCCCCCTGGATGCAGCAGCTGAACTTCCTGAAGAAGGAACTGATCGCCAAGGTGAACGGGGAGCTCCGCGAGGAGCTGGTCAAGGAGATCTACATGAAGGCGGGCCGGGTCAGCGTGCCCAAGCCGCCAGCCGCCCCGTGGGTCGAGAAGCGCCGGCAGCTTTCAGCCGAGGAGCTTGCCTGGATCAGCGAGCAGTCCGTTTCCGTGGCGGACCCCGAGCTGCGCGCCGTCTTCGAGAGCCTGATCAAAAAAGACCGGGAGAACCGGTAAGTCCCGGGCATTATCCACACATTTAAATGTAACCGCAATGACAAGCTGAATCAAAACCGGTTAGCCACGGAGAAAATCTGAGAAAATCTGAGAAAATCTGAGAAGACCTTGTCAAAAGCTTAAACGCGGTAAGACAGGATCATTCAGCTCCCTAATATTTTCTCAGGCTTTCTCGGTGGCAAATGGTTCAGCCCTCTTCAGTTTTTCCCTTGCAGCCTTGGTTTCCTCGGATTTTCTCAGATGTTCTCCGTGGCAAACGGTTTGGCCTTTCCTTTTTCAGTTTGTCCCGCTGTAGATTCTGAGTTTTTCCGGGCTGTAGCAGCCGTCATCCCCGCGCACCATCAGCGGGGGCTCCACCCGCAACTCCCCTCCTCGTCCCTTCACCAGTTCCACCAGAAACATCCTTGCCGGAGCGCCGGAGTTGCCGTGCACCATGCGCAGACGAAGCGGTGCCAGTTTCTGCACGGCGGCCTGCGCCATCAGCTCGGCGAGACGGCAGGTATGGTAGATGAAACAGATCCGGCCGGACGGCTTCACCAGATACTTCGCCGCGGCCAGGAAGTCTGCAAGGGTCGCGCTCGTCTCGTGCCTCGCGTCGTCGCGCCCGGCCCGCGGGCTAACCTTGCCGGTCCCCGGGCGCCGGTAGGGGGGGTTGGAGACCACGAGGTCGAAGCTGTCGACCGGGAAGCGCGCCTTGAGGGAAATGACGTCGGCGGAAACGATGTCGACGCGGTCGGACAGACCGTTCAACAGGACATTTCTCGCGGCGATCTGCGCCATCACCTGCTGGAACTCCACGCCGGTTACCGTGCAGGACTCCCCCAGCCTGGCCAGAAGCAGCGCGACGACGCCGCAGCCGGTGCCGAGGTCAGCGACCCGCTCGCCCCGCCGGCCCCCCGCGAAGTCGGCCAGAAGCAGCGGGTCGACCGAGAAGCGGTAGCCGTGCCGCGGCTGGATGATACGCAGGTCGTACCCGGAGAGTTCGTCCAGCGTCTCAGATTCAGTGCAATCCAGAATCAATCTGACACTTCCTTCGAGATCGAATAATTAACAAGGCAAAAGCCCAGCTGGTGCAGATTACAAGTTCAACTTGCAGATTGCGCCATCCACCAAGAACATCATAAGTCCGGCACATTGTCGGCACATTGTCATCTGAAACGGTACACGATGTAGGGGAGCCCCCCCGGCAGCTGGTCGACCGCGATCAGCTCGAGTTCAGGTGGCGGAGTAAACGGGCGGCCGGGATCGGTGAGCGGCCCGTAGAGGAACTCCAGCTGTGGCCGCATGTTAAACAACTGAACCGTTGCGATCAGATAGTCTACCTTGTTCTTTTTGGCATAGTCGACGATCCCAGCGTAATCGGTCTGGGGAGGAGTCACATACCGGCGCCCGGAATAAAAGCCGATCCTTCCCGACCTGGTCATCAGGACGGCAGGCTCGGGCAAGGTCTTACTGAGCTTAAG
>DATCHY010000435.1:0-6891 GCA_036508065.1 Geomonas sp.
CTGCAGCTGGGACAGGGGAGAGCGCCGGTTTACGCCCTGCTCGTTTCCGGGGACCGGGGCCGGGGGGAGCAGACCCTGCGCAGCAAAAACCGTTATTTCCTGCTGCTTGAGGAGGAGGGCCCCCGTTACCTGCTGTTCAAACGCCAGCTCGCGGCCGCCCTGCAGGATGTCGGTCTGCAGGGCGAGGAGCAGGCGCTCTGGCACGGCACGCTCAGGGAGTGGCGCGACTTTCTGGGCGGGACCCTGTCCCCGGTTGAAAACGGTGCGCGGGAGAACGACCTGGCTCCCCTGCTCCCCTTTGCTGCCCCGCTGAAGCCGGGACCGCAGGAAATGCCCGGCTTGGGATGGCATCTGGAGACGCTGGCGGACCTCTGCTTTATCACAGGGAAGGCGCCCCTCGCCTCTGAGGCGCTCGACGCGGCCGCCCAGGCCATGCAGGGTCAGCGCAACCGCGACCCTTTCTTCCAGCTTGCGCGCCGGGTGATCGGCCTGCCGGTCGCACTGGGACGCTTCGGAAGGTGGCGGCTGCAGCGTAGCGGCCAGCACCGGGGGGAGCTGAACCTGGAAGAGTTCGCGCTCGGCCCCCTGGTCATGACGCTCCGCATACTCGCCCTGCACGCCGGCATCCCGGCCGCCGGGACCGTCGGCCGGGTACAGCGGCTTCTGGATAAGGGGTCCCTCGACGTGGAACTGGCGGAGAGGCTCCTGAAGGCGTTCCAGTGCTTCTTGCAGCTAAAGGTCCTGAGCGAGATACGCAACGAGGAGGAGGGCTCTTTCTGCAATCCGGAAGAGTTCGACGCGGAGGAGGACGCTCGTTTCAGGAGCTCCCTGGATGCGGTGCTGAGTCTGCAAAAGATCACCTACCAGAGACTGGTCGGACAGGGATAGGGCTCCATGCGCATTTCTATCTCAGCAGGGACGCTGTTCATCTTCCCGCTCGAAAAGGTCTTTGCCATGGCGGCGGAGGTCGGGTTTGACGGGGTCGAACTCGTCATCAACGAGGAATTCCAGAAGGTGAACTCGCGCCGGCTGATTAAACAGCTCGCCGAGACGCTCCCGATCCTCTCCATCCACGCCCCCTTCATGCCGCTGGACGGCTGGGGCGGCCCGAGCGATTCGCTGAAGCGATGCGTGGAGATCGCGGCGGACTGCGGCATCGGCCTGGTCAACTTCCACCCGCCGTCCTGGCTCGGCTTCGAGATCGGCTACTGGCGCTGGCTGTACCGCATCAACGATTTTCAAAAGGAGATCGGCGGAGACCGGGTGAGTGTCACTTTGGAGAACATGCCCTGGACGGGAAAGTACCGGATCAACGGCTACATCCTCTCCGAGACACAGAAGATGATCGAGTTCCTCGCGGAGCGGAACCTTTACCTCACCTTCGACTGTACCCACATGGGGTCGGGGCGGGCCAACTTCATCAACGATTTCTACCTCTTCTACAACAGCGGGCGGATCAGGAACATACACTTCTCCGATTACGGGCACGGCCGCCAGCACCTTTTGCCCGGCCACGGCATACTGCCGCTCACCCGATTCCTGAACCACCTGAGAAACACCGCCTACAACGAGACGCTCACCCTGGAACTCTCCCCCTACGAGTTCCCCAAGGGTGAGGGAATCATCATCGAGAGCCTGAAGGAGATCCTCTTGTATCTCAGGCGGGAGACCGCCAAGGCTACCCCCTGACCACGTAGACCGAGCATTTGGCGTCCTTCACCACCTTGTGGGAGACGCTCCCCAACAGCTTTCGCTTCAGGAATCCCTTCCCGGTGCTGCCGATCACGATGACGTCGATCTCCTCCTTCTCGGCGAAGCGGATCAGTTCCTCGGCCGGGTCCCCGTACACGACCGCCGTCTCCAGCAGCACATTCTCCTCGCCGGCGATCTTCTCGATGACGTAGAAGATGCGCTCCTTGAGCTCGCCCCATTCGGCCTTTTCGGTGATGGGCCGGGCCGGGACGAAATCGGTGAAGGTGTTGCGCGGGGCGTTCGGGAGCACCAAAAGGCCGTAGACCTTGCTCTTGAACCGACTCGGGGTCCCCGCAGCCATCCGGACCGCCTCCTCCGCGGCCTTGTCGGAGAGAGGAGAGCCGTCGATGGCCACCAGGATTTTCTTGCGCAGGTTCAGCATCCGCTTCCTCCAAGGGTGTTGAGTTGCCGGGGGCCGCCTCTGCTCCCCTTGTGAATCGCCGTTTCCGGTTCATGCGAACCCGGCAGCTACCGCTCCGCATAAAGACCGTCCTACGCCGGCAGGTGCACTGCCGCCGCCGCACGACCGAGCTGCGACTGGTGTGAGCGCTTCATGAGGCGGCGACTGCCGAGAGTTGCTGCACAACTATATAACATTACATCACATTTTCAAACAGCTATTTTAAGATGGGGGGGTGGGTGAGACAGGCAGCGGCGGATTCGGAAGGTTTCTGGGAAAATGTTATCATTTAGGCACGTTGCACCCTGCGTTGTCTGGTTCCGGGCCAAAACCCACTACTGAAGGAGACAAGCGATGATCGTCGGCATTCTGAAGGAAATAAAGACCGAGGAGAACAGGGTATCCATGACCCCTGCGGGGGTGGAGGTGATGCAGGGGAAGGGACACACCGTGCTGGTCGAATCGCTGGCCGGGGTCGGAAGCGGCTTCAGCAACGAGGAGTACCAGAGCGCGGGGGCCGAGATCGTCGCAACGCCCGCCGAGATCTACGCCCGCGCCCAGATGGTGATGCACGTCAAGGAGCCCCAGCCCTCCGAGTACGGCATGATACGCGAGGGGCAGATCGTCTTCACCTACTTCCATTTTGCCGCCTCCGAGGACCTCACCCGCGCCATTCTCAAGACCGGTGCCGTCGCCATCGCCTACGAGACCATCACGGACGCGGAAAACACCCTGCCGCTCTTGACGCCGATGAGCGAGGTGGCCGGCAGGATGGCGGCCCAGCAGGCGGCCAAATACTCCGAGCGGGCCCAGGGTGGGCGCGGCATACTGCTGGGTGGGGTTCCCGGCGTGGCGCCCGCCACGGTGCTGGTGCTGGGTGGAGGAGTGGTCGGGACCCACGCGGCCCAGATGGCGTGTGGCCTGGGGGCGAAGGTCTACCTGCTCGAAACGAACCTGCCGCGCCTGCGCCACCTGGCCGAGGTGATGCCGAAAAACTGCTTCCCGATGATGTCCTCCCCGGCAGCGATCCGCAACCTGGTGAAGGAGGCGGACGTGGTGATTGGCGCGGTGCTGGTGCACGGTGCCAGGGCGCCCAAACTGGTCAGCCGCGAGATGCTGAAGGGGATGAAAAAGGGAACCGTACTGGTGGACGTGGCTATCGACCAGGGAGGCTGCTTCGAGACCTCGCACCCTACCACCCACACGGCGCCGACCTTCGAGGTGGAGGGGATTCTGCACTACTGCGTCGCCAACATGCCGGGTGCGGTGCCGCTCACCTCGACGGTAGCGCTTACCAACGCCACCCTCCCCTACGCGGTCGCCATCGCAGCCGAGGACTGGCGCGAGGTGATCCGCAAGCAACCGGGCATCAGGGCCGGCGTCAACATCGCCTGCGGCAAGGTGACCTACCAGGGCGTCGCCGCGGCGTTCGGCCTCGAGTACACGCCGGTCGACCATTTCCTCATCTCGATTCCCTGAACCCATTTACCGCAGGCGCAAATAAAATCCTCGCCCTCCGGGAGGCCCTATCCCTGCTCAGTCCGGTTTAGCACCTCAAGCATCTCCTGATGCAGGGCGCCGTTGGTGGCGAGGATGCGGTGATCGTAGACCGAGTAAGGGAGGCCGGCATGGTTCGTCAGCTTCCCTCCCGCCTCGGCGACCAGCAGCGAGCCGGCGGCGACGTCCCAGGGTTTCAGCTTGCACTCCCAGTAACCGTCCAGCCTCCCTGCGGCGACATAGGCGAGATCGAGCGCCGCCGCCCCGGCCCTGCGCACCCCCCGGCACGACAGCTGGAAATTGACGAAATGGTCGAAATTGTTCTCGTTATCTCGAGTCCTGTCGTAAGGAAATCCGGTGGCGAGCAGAGAGTGCCGCAACGGCTGCCTCGTGGAGACACTGATCTTCTTGCCGTTCAGGAAGGCTCCGCCCCCCTTCACCGCAGTGAAGAGCTCGTCCATCATCGGGTGGTAGATAACGCCGAGCAGCACCTGGTCGTCATGCTCCAGGGCGATGGAGACGCAAAACCAGGGGAAGCCGTGGGCGAAGTTGGTGGTACCATCCAGCGGATCAATGATCCATTTGTAGGGCAAATTACCGTTTTGGTAGCTATTTTCCTCGGCAAGGAAGCTGTGATCCGGGAAGGTACCCTTAAGACTGGCCACGATCAGTTCCTCACAGCTGCGGTCCACTTCGGTGACCAGATCGATGTCCCCCTTGAAGGAAATGTCGAGTTCACTCCAAAGCCGCTTCTTCTGCAGGGCACCGGCCAATTTCGCGGCAGCGACCGCCTGTTCCAGAAATCCCGGAGCGGCTTCTTCAGTAGGCATCAGACACCCCGTCACTTCCCCGGTCGGCACAGAAAGCGGGTTGGAGTAGTTCACGCATATGCTCAAGCAGGGTGAAATGCATCTCGTCCTCTGCCGCGATCTTAAGGTAAAGCTCCTTTTCCCACTTGTGTTCCGCATCCCGGGCCAGTTGACCGCAGAGCCGGACACTAGCCGCCTCAAAATCCATGGCACAACCGTAGGTCGCCAGGTCGCCGTTGAACTTCGCCAGAGCGGCATCCTGCACGGAAAGATGACGCAGTATGTATCTGGCAGAGTCAAGCGTGGTGGAATGGGCAAGTTCCACCCTGGCGCCGCTTTGCAGTGCGCGCAGTGCGTCGTCGTGCCTCACCTCGTCTTCCGAAAGCATGGTAAAGAATCGGCTCAGCTCGGGAATTTCAGTCTCGGCGCTACAGCGTTCATAATACCCCCTCGCATCGCCTTCCTTGCGGAGCACCACGTTCCTCGATTCCATAAGCCCCTCCGAATGTATTGTTTTGCGGCTGAGATACAGTACCAGAAAATTGGGCAATTTCAAAAGAAACGGCCTTTTTTTGTGGCAGGGAGGTTAAACGCGGCTGAAAAGGTCTTTAAAAATTGCTGAAAAAGAAATAACAATCACGTAGAGGCGCATTGCAGGCGTCTCTTGGCCCTTGCCGGCCATTTCCATTGATTTCCAGCATCGGGAACCAAAAGGCAGAAGACGCATGCAATGCGTCTCTACAGACAGTGGAAAAGCTCAGTGTCGCCCTCATCAGACAAAAAAGTGGGGGATTCTGAAATCCCCCCACTTTCGTTCCGCTTAATGCTCGTGTTGCCGGAGCTTAGTTGTAAGCACTCTCCGAATGCTGGGTCTGGTCGAGGCCCATGATCTCGTCTTCCTTCTCCACCCTTAGGCCGATGGTTTTTTCGATGACGAAGGCGATGACCAAGGTGACGACGACGGCGTAGGCGGCGGCCGCGCCGACGGCTATCAGCTGGATGACGAACTGCTTGCCGTTGCCCGAGGTGAGTCCAGTGGCGCCGACCGTGGCGAAAACGCCGGTCAGAAGCGCTCCCGTTGTCCCGCCGATGCCATGCACGCCAAAGGCATCGAGTGAGTCGTCGTACTTGAGCCTGGCTTTCATCATGACGCCGAGGTAGCACACCAGTCCGCCGGCGATCCCCATCAGAATAGCTGCACCCGGCTGCACGAAACCGGCGGCGGGGGTGATCACGACGAGTCCTGCAACCACACCGGAACCGAAACCAAGTGCCGAGGGCTTGCCGGCGTGGATCCACTCAGCGATCATCCAGGTGAGTCCGGCTGCGGCCGGCGCGATGGTGGTGGTGGCAAATGCCAGCCCGGCCAGGCCGCCTGCCGCATCGGAGCAATTGGCGCCGACGATAGCCGAGCCTGCGTTGAAGCCGAACCAGCCGAACCAGAGCAGGCCCACGCCCAGAAGCGTCAGGGGGAGGCTATGGGGAGCCATGCGCTCGGTCGGAAACCCGTGACGCTTGCCCAGGAAGAAAAGGACGACCAGTGCCGAGATACCGGAAGAGAGGTGAACGACGGTTCCACCGGCGAAGTCGAGGGCACCCATCTTGAAGAGCCAGCCGTCGCTCATCCAGACCCAGTGGGCCAGCGGGTCGTAGACCAAGGTGGTCCAGAGCAGGACAAAGACGCAGTAAGCGGAAAACTTGATCCTTTCGGCCAGTGCTCCCGAGATGAGGGCGACGGTGATCATGGCAAACATGCCCTGGAACATGGCGAAGACGTATTCCGGAATGGCGCCCGGCTCTGTGGTCACGTTCTGGAACAGGGCGTAAATTGGGGTACCGTCCTTGAAGCTGATCAGGCCGTTCAAAAGCGTCTTGCTGAAATTGCCGACCAGTCCGTGACCCAGGTCAGGTCCGAAGGCAAGGGTGTAGCCGATCACCGCCCACTGCACCCCGACGATCCCCATGGCAACAAAGGAATGCATCATGGTGGAGAGCACGTTTTTCTGACGCACCATGCCACCGTAAAAGAGGGCCAGGCCAGGGATCATGAAAAGAACCAGTGCAGCAGAGATCAGCATCCAGGCGGTATCGCCGGTGTTGAGGACCGGATCGACGTTCTTGGGCGCCGCAGGAGCAGCGGCTTTGGGCGCCGCAGGAGCAGCGGCTTTGGGCGCCGCGGCGCTTGCGGCAGGCGCGGCGGCTGCGGGTGGGCCTGCTGTTTCAGGTGCTGCGATAACGGGTGCGGTTGCTGCGGCAGGTGCGGCCTTGTCTTCGGCGTGCAGTGTCATCGGGGCCAGAATCAGGCAAGCTGCAAGCATGAGCTTGGCAAAGGGAACCGTGACATTACTTGCGACGGCAGAGACAACGCCAGTCATCAGAGCTTCTTCGTTAGTTTTATTGAGGATACCTCTTCGTATCATAACAGTCTCCGTT
>DATCHY010000436.1:0-2510 GCA_036508065.1 Geomonas sp.
CTCAGAGAAGCTGCCCTGTTTGACCAGTACCGTGAAGCCAGGGACGGCATCGAAGGGGTAAAGTCCCTCATTTCCGCAAAGGCGGACCTGATCATCTGCGACCTGGAAATGCCGCGGATGGACGGATTCAAATTCATGAGCTTGGTGAATTCCCGGCAGGACCTGCGGGACATTCCGATCATCATGTTGACCGGCAGAGAAGATCGTGACCTGAAGATCAAGGGATTGGATCAAGGTGCCTGCGACTACGTGACAAAGCCGTTCGATGCCGGCGAACTGGTGGCGCGGGTCAAGGTGCAGTTGAAGATCAAGTCGCTGCAGGACGAACTGAAAAGGGCCAATGAGCTCCTGAAGCAGCTCACCAATATCGACCACCTCACCAATCTCTTCAACCGGCGCTATCTGGCGGAAATTCTCGAAGCCGAATTTTTCCGGGCACGGCGCAACAAGGAAAACCTCTCCCTCATCATCGTCGATATCGATTATTTCAAGAAAGTGAACGACACCTACGGCCACCAAAACGGCGACATCGTGCTGGCGACCGTGGCGAGCCTGTCCCAGCGGGAATTGCGCGCCTATGACAGCGCCGCACGTTACGGTGGAGAAGAGTTCGTGCTGGTCATCCCGGGGACCTCGCTTCCGGGCGCGGTGCTGGTCGCCGAGCGCCTGCGGCAGGCTGTGCTGGAGTTTTCCTTTCCGGCGCCGATGGAGGATCTGACCGTAACGATCAGTCTGGGTGTAGCCACCTACCCCTCCGCCCAGGTAGACAGCGTCGATTCTCTGTTTCGCCAGGCGGACGAGGCCCTGTACCGCGCCAAGCAAAACGGCCGCAACAGGGTGGAGACGATGAACCTTTCGGCATAGCAGGTCGAAGCGGGCGAAATGCGCAGACTGCTGCGCAAATTGATAGTGACGGTTGCGGATTTCCCGCAGCCGTCTTTTTTTGGACCGCAGCTTCTGCAACTGGGTGGAGAGGGCGGGACCTGCGGGCAGGGTGATGAAAAAAAAGCTCCCGGAAGCTTTTTTTAAGAAAATTAACTTGAAAATTAATTAATTCATCTGTACAAATAGTCCCTCTGCACAAAAGGCGGTTTCCGTGCGAAGGGAGAATTTTGCCATGGCTCAAACTTTTGATGAGGCGCATGCCAGATACCTGAGTTCTCTGGCCCAACTCGATAGAACCGACGGTATAGCAGAGAAGAATGTACTTTTCAGACAGCTCGCCGAACAGCTTTCACGGATGGAGGAGGGGCTTTGCCATCAGGGTGGGGCTGCTCAGCGGGAGGAGACCTCGGGCGATGATTTCGATTTGGACCTTAGATTCGGGAAATGACGCCTCAGCTGAACCACCGTGGCGAGGACGGATCGCGAAACGAGAATCCGCGCGAAAAAACTGGATAACAGTAACGTATCTCCCTACGAAAAAACGCCTATTCTTATAGGCGCACCCCTTGCGGAAGCCCTATCTAGCCACATTGAAACCGCCAATTCTGTAAATGGCATCCCTTGCGGGTGTCTTGTCTTGTCAAATAAATCACCGATTCTGCCTGGACACCCCTTGCGGGTGCCTGACGCCACACCTGTACCGCAACGACTCTCTCCTCCCAACTGCACGACCGGCAGGTCCCGGAACAGCTCGATTTCCAACCAAAATAAAAGGATGTTCTAAAATTGCTTGACATGTACGTAAACGGTCGTATATTCTGTTACGAAATTCCCCTGAAAAGGAGGCTGCAAATATGGAAGATGTATTTGTCGTAGAGGCGCTGAGAACACCGTTTGGTTCATTCTCGGGAGCACTTGCCGACCAGTCCGCGGCACAGCTCGCAGCAGGGGTAATGCGCGGGCTTTTGCAATACTCCTCCCTGTCGCCGGAAGCGGTGAACGAGGTGATCGTCGGCCAGGTGCTTTCAGGCGGCTGCGGCCAGGCCCCGGCACGCCAGGCGATGCGAGGCGCGGGGATACCGGACCAGGCCCACGCCCTGACCATCAACAAGGTGTGCGGCAGCGGGCTGAAGGCTATCATGCTGGGAGCCGACAGCATCCGGCTGGGAGAATCGGAAATAGTCATCGCCGGGGGGATGGAAAGCATGTCCCAGGCCCCTTACTTCTTGAGGAAGGCGCGCGGCGGTTACCGGCTCGGGCACGGCGAGCTTCTGGACCTCCTCATCTACGACGGCCTCCAGGACCCCTGCACCGGCCGTCACATGGGCGAGATCGGCGACGACAGCGCGAGACGGAACAACCTTTCCAGGGAGGATCAGGACGCCTTTGCCCAGCGTTCCTACCTGCTGGCCCAGGAGGCAGTCGCTGGCGGGATTTTCGCCGAGGAGATCGTCCCGGTGGTCAAGAAGGGTCGCAAGGGAGACGAGACGGTCGAGCGCGACGAGGAGCCGTTCAAGGGGGACAGTTCCAAGCTGGCCGGGTTGCGCCCCGCCTTCGGCAAGGAGGGGACCATCACCGCCGGCAACGCCTCCAGCATCAACGACGGCGCCGCGTTCTGCCTGCTT
>DATCHY010000437.1:0-9246 GCA_036508065.1 Geomonas sp.
CGCCTCGGCCTGCCGTTCCAGGCGGAGATCGACGACACCCGGGTGGACGGCTCGCTGGTGAGCCGGATGCCGCTCAACTTCGCCAGGAACAACCTGCTGCTGCCGCTTCGCGAAGAGGAGGGCCGGATCGTCGCCGCCAGCGCGGATCCCGCGAACCTGCTCGCGGTCGACGAGATGGCCGGCCTGTTCGGCCGCCCGGTCTCGATCGTCGCGGTGCCGCGTGCGACCCTGCTCGACGCGGTGAACCGGCTTTACTCAAGGATCTCCGGCTCGGCCCAGGAGGTCGTGGAGGAGCTTGAGGGGGAGGAACTCTCGGCGCTCGTCACCTCGTTCAACGAGCCGCGCGACCTGATGGAGCTCACCGACGAGGCGCCGGTGATCCGCCTTTTGAACTCCATCCTGTTCCAGGCGGTGAAGGAGCGCGCCAGCGACATCCATATCGAGCCGTTCGAGCGCGAGCTGGAGGTCCGCTTCCGGATCGACGGTCTGCTCTACAAGATGCTCTCGCCACCGAAAGTCATCCAGGAGGCGCTCACCTCCCGGGTGAAGATCATGGCGGGGCTGAACATAGCGGAGAAACGGCTCCCCCAGGACGGACGCATCCGGGTCAAGGTGGCCGGGCGCGACGTCGATATCCGGGTATCGCTGATCCCGACCTTTTTCGGCGAGCGCGTGGTGCTGAGGCTGCTGGACAAGCAGCGCGGCATCCTGAATCTCCGCGAGATCGGACTCTCCGAAGCGAGCGACGCCTTCATGGAGCGGCTCCTTTCCCGCACCAGCGGCATCATCCTGGTCACCGGCCCCACAGGAAGCGGCAAGACCACCACGCTCTACGCGGCGCTCTCCCAGATCAACTCGCCGGAGAAGAACATCATCACCATCGAGGACCCGATCGAGTACCAGCTGAAGGGGGTGGGCCAGATCCAGGTCAACCCGAAGATCGAACTCACCTTCGCCAACGGGCTGCGCTCCATCCTGCGCCAGGACCCGGACATCGTCATGATCGGCGAGATCCGGGACGCCGAGACCGCCGAGATCGCCATGCAGGCCTCCCTCACCGGGCACCTGGTCCTCTCCACCCTGCACACCAACGACGCCGCCACCGCGGTCACCCGCCTGATCGACATGGGGATCGAGCCGTTCATGGTCGCCTCGTCCCTCTCGGCAGTGCTGGCCCAGCGGCTGGTCCGGGTCATCTGCCCGCACTGCAAGGAATCCTACACCCCGGACCGCGAATATCCGGGGGTCGAGCTGCCGCCGCTCCTCTACCGGGGACGCGGCTGCGAGAAGTGCTTCCAACTTGGCTCTAAGGGGAGGATCGGCATCTACGAGCTGCTCCCGATCGATGCCGAGCTCTGCTCCATGATCATCCGGCAGTCCCCCTCCGGCGCCATCAAGGATTACGCCATCTCCAAGGGGATGCGGACTCTCAGGGAAGACGGCCTGGACAAGGTGCGCCAGGGGATCACCACCATCGAGGAGGTCCTGAGGGTGACCCAGGACGATTATGCCGACCTTTCGCTATAACGCCTTCACCTCCATAGGTTCCGAGGTCTCCGGTCTGCTCGACGCGGCAACCCTGAACGACGCAAGGCTCCAGCTAAAGCAGAAGGGTCTCTACGCCAAGAGTATCGAGCCAGCGCTCGAGGTAGGCTCCAAGGGGCTTTTCAGCTCCCGCGTCAGCGTCCCCGACCTCTCCCTTGCCACCAGGAGGCTTGCCACGCTTCTGGGGAGCGCGGTCCCGGTGTACGAGGCGGTCGCGACCCTCTGGGAGCAGGAGGCGCCCGGCGAGCTGAAGCGCGTGCTAGGGCGGGTGCGCGACCGGCTCGCCGAGGGTAAAGGGCTCGCCCAGTCGCTCGGCGAGGAGCCCGCGGTATTCTCCGAGAGCTATGTAGGGATGGTCGCGGCGGGCGAGGCGAGCGGGGCGCTGGAAGTGGTCCTGGAGCGGCTCGCCGAGTTCCAGGAGGACCAGGCCGAGGTGAGGAGCCGGGTTACCACTGCACTGGCCTACCCGGCACTCATGGTGCTGGTGGGTGGCGCCGTGATGCTCTTCCTGCTCGCCTTCGTGGTGCCGAAGATCGTCGCCGTATTCCAGGAGAGCAAGGCGACCCTCCCTTTCATAACGATCGTCCTCATCAAGGTGAGCACCCTGGTCAGGAAGGGGTGGTGGCTGCTCCTTTTGATCGGGGTCGGGCTGGTCGCGGCAGGAAAGAGGCTCGCCAGGCAGGAGGCGCTGCTCAGAAAGCGTGACCGGTTGTTTCTCAGGCTCCCGCTGCTCGGCTCCCTCTGGCAGAGGCTGATCCTGTCGCGTTTTGCCAAGGTGCTGGGGCTGCTTCTGGCCAGCGGCGTCCCCATCATCAAGGCGCTGGAGATTACCGGCGAGGCGGTGGTGAACCGTGAATACCGCGCCTTCCTGGCGGACGCGAGGGATACCCTGATCCAGGGGGGAAGTCTCTCCGCGGCGCTCAAGGTGAGCCCTCTCTTCCCGCCTCTTTTGACCCACATGACGGCGGTGGGCGAGAAGAGCGGCGAACTGGACCGGATGCTGATCAAGGCCGGCGAGGCGTTCGAGAAGGAGTTCAACGCGAGCGTCACCCGCTCCATGGCGCTCCTCGAACCGCTGCTGGTGCTCGGGATGGGGCTTTGCGTCGGTTTCGTGGTGCTCGCCGTGCTGCTCCCGATCTTCCAGCTGAACCAGCTGGTGAAGTAGCCCGGGAAGAGCAGCCTGGATTCCCCTCGTTCCCAAGCTGGAGCTTGGGAACGAGAAATGGAGCTTCTATGCTTTGCAAGGATGTCAGGCAAACAATACGAACGCTGCTCTGCCTTGAAGAGAGCAGACAACAATTCATTCGAGAGGGGCATGCATGTTTAAAACATTGAGAGAAAGCCGCGGCTTTACACTTATCGAACTGATGGTCGTCATCGTCATCCTGAGCCTTCTGGCCGTACTGGTCGGTCCGAAGATCATAGGCAGGAGCGACGATGCGAAGGTCGCCGACGCCAAGGTCCAGATCAGGAACCTGGAGACGGCCCTGAAACTCTACAAGCTGGACAGCGGCAATTACCCGAGCACCGAGCAGGGGCTGGCCTCGCTGGTCACAAAACCGACCGTCGGCAAGATCCCCAATAACTACAAGGCTGAGGGGTACCTGGAGAACAAGAACGTGCCGAAGGACCCCTGGGGCAACGACTACGTCTACCTCTCCCCCGGCGAGCACGGTGATTACGACCTCTACTGCTTCGGCGCCGACGGCGTGCGCGGCGGCGAAGGGAAGAACGCCGACATCGAGAGCTGGAGCATGAAATAGCTTGGAGAAATACCCGCGTCAAGCAGGCTTCACCCTGATCGAGATGATGGTCGTCATCGTCATCGTCGCAATGGCCGCGGCCCTCGTCATCCCGCGCCTCCCCTCCCCTGAGGGGACCCGTCTGAAGAACTCGGCCCGCAACCTCGCCTCCGGGATCAGGTTCCTGAACGACCAGGCGATCATCACCAAGGCGGTGTTCCGCCTCAAGCTGAACCTGACCGAGGGGAGCACCACGATCTCCAAGCTCTCGGCTACCGGGGACGAGCTGCCGCCGGACGACCAGTTCATGAACCGAAGGCTGGTCGAGGAGGGAATCGCCATCGAGGACGTGACGGTGCCGCAGCTCGGCAAGGTTTCCGAGGGCGAGGTCGAGCTCCGCTTCGGGCCGGGCGGCAACCCGGACTGCGTCACCATTCACCTCAAGGGGGGGGAGCAGCGCTTCACCATCATCGCCTACCCGGGCGGCGGCAAGGTGAAGGTGCTCGAGGGATACCAGGAGGTGAATTCATGAGAGGCTTCACCCTGCTGGAGGTGATGATCGCACTCGCCATAACGGCGGGCGTGCTGCTCACCGTGATCTCCTCGCTCAATTACCATCTCTCCATCGTCAGCCAGGACGCCGAGGAAACCAGCGCAGTGCTCCTCGGCCGCGCCAAGCTGGACGACCCGGATTTCAGCAAGCAGACGGAAAACAAAGGGAGTTTCGCACCGGACCACCCCGCGCTCAAATGGGAGCGGGAGATCACCGAGACGGAGCTTCCCGGGCTGAACCGGATCCGCCTGACGGTGAGCTGGAACGACGACAGGAAGAGGCTTTCCCTTGTGCAATATGCACCGAAAAATGCGCAGTAATCAGGGCTTCACCCTGATAGAGCTGCTGGTCGCGCTGGCGCTGCTGGTGATCCTGACCGGGGCGCTCTACGGCACCTACTTCTCGGTCACGGCTGCTCGCGAGAAGGGAGGCGCCCGCATCGAACAGCGCCGGGAACTGTCGACTACGCTCGGCAACCTGCATAACGAGATAGCCTCGGCCTATTTCAACAAGACCAACAAGCTGGTCCAATTCGTCGTGGAAGACAAGGACAGTTTCGGCAAACCAGCATCCCTTTTGCAATTCACCAGCATCGCAGCGCCCCGCATCTCTCCGGCCCCGGCGTCGGACCTGACCCAAGTGCGCTACTCGGTGCAGGAGAAGGAGGGTGTGCTGACGCTCACCCGGGAGTCGAGGGACCTCTATCTGGACGCGAGCGTGAAGACGCTCCCCTACCCCGTCATGGATGTGGTGGAGGGTTTCCTCGTCGAGTGCTACGACGGTAACAAGTGGGTCAAGAGCTGGGATACGGCGCCAGGTTTTAACTTCGGTCTCCCGAAAAGCGTCCGGGTCACGGTGACCCTGAAGGGGGGCGAGGTGTTCACGACGATCGCCTCACCGAGGATATCGCCATGAGGGGGGAGCGGGGCTTCGCCCTGGTCATTACCCTGATCGTGACGGCGCTGCTGGTGGCGCTTTTGGTCGAATTCGTGAGCGAGGTGTACGTCGACACCTCCCACAGCCACAACTTCGTCGCCTCGCAGCAGGCCTCCATACTCGCCGAATCGGGACTTGCCGGCGGGATCAAGCTGCTGCAGGTCTCCTCCCTCATGAGGCAGGGTCAGAGCTACAGCTCGCTTTCGGAACCCTGGGCCAAGCCGCAGAGCTACGATGCGGGCGTTGGATCCGTTACCATCACCATTGAGGAGGAGAGCGGCAAGATGAACCTGAATCAGGCCACCTCTCCCAACGGCACCGACAACCAGAACCAGACCTCGGCAATGGCGCTGCGCCTGTTCAAGAATCTGAAGCTATCGGCCGATCTTTTCGATGCCCTGATGGACTGGGTCGATGAGAATGACGCGCCGCGATCGGGTGGGGCGGAGACCAGCTATTACAGCACCCTGAAGACCCCCTACAAGGCGAAGAATGCGCGGTTGGAGACCGTCGAGGAACTCGCCATGCTCAAGGGCTTCACGCCGGAGATACTCACCAAGCTGAGACCTTGTGTCTCAGTGTACGGCAGTTTAAACAATGCCGAATTTGTAACGCCGATCAATGTCAACACAGCGCCCAAGGAGGTGCTGGCTGTCCTGGACGAGAAGATGACCGAAAGCCTGGTGGAAAGCATTATTGATAGCCGAATGAAGTCGCCAATCAAGAGCCAGCGCGACCTCCTCCTTATTTCGGGAATGGATACCATTTTGCCGAACATCGTGGACAAGATAACCTTCAGCGGGAGTGTGTACCGGATTCATGCCGAGGGGCGGGTGGGAGAGAGCGTGAGCGTGGCGGAGGCGGTGGTCCGCATGGCCTCAGGCCAGAGCCCGCCTCTCATTCTTTACTGGAGAGAATATTGATGGATATATTGATCGTAGCGCTGAAAGGGGACGAGCTGACCCTGGCTAGCTTCCGGCCCAAAAAGGGCGGGGTCAGCTTCCTCTCCGCCGAGCGCCACCCGCTGGAGGGGGGTCACGAGGAACTGGCCCGGATACTTGCCGGAGCTTCGGCCGTTGCCGGGGAACGCAGGGTGGTGCTGGCGCTTCCCCCGTCCCTGCTGTTCATGCGGGAGCTGGAACTGCCGATCTCGGACCGGGCCAAGGTGAGGGAACTCCTCCCCCTGGAGCTCAAGGGGGAGACGGCGCTCGACACGGACGCGCTCGCCTTCGATGCGCTGCCGCTTGCCGGCGGCAAGTACCTGGCAGTCTGGGGGCGCACCAAGGACCTCGCCGACAAAATCGAGCTTCTGAAGGGAGCCGGGCTGGAGCCGGAGGTGTTGACGGCATCGCTTTTCCACTGGGACAGGCTGGCACCCGCAGCGGGGGTCGTGGCGGTTACCGACGGCGAGGCGCTGGCAGCCTACGGCGACGGGGTGCCGCTCTATTTCCGGGCGCTCCCGCCGGGCGCAGGCCCCGAGGAGCTCTCCAGAACGGTCGCGGCGCTCGAACTCGCCCAGGGGGTGATGGTCGAGCAGGTGATCTCTTTCACACGGAGTACCGGGGAGAACGAGATCCTGGCGCAGGCTACCCGGGGGCTCGCCGAGGCGTTCGGCGACGACGCCCACGCAGCCCATGATCTGGCGGGGACCTACGCGGTGGCGGCGGCCGTTGCCGACGGGACGGCGCTCAACCTGAGAAGGGGCGCCCTCGCCTATACGGCTGGAAACGAGAAGCTCTACCGGAGGCTGCGCCTCACCATGATCCTCGCGGCAGCCGTCGTGGTCCTCGTCTTCGCGGAGAGCGCCGTGCGCTGCGCCCTGGCCAAACGCGACCTCGCCTCGCTCGACCTCTCCATCAGGGCGGTCTACAAGGAAATCTTCCCGACCAGAAAGAAGCCGGTCGACGAGGTGGCCGAACTCCGCTCGGAGATCAGGAGGCTGGAAGGAGCCAAAACCTCCAGCAACCTCCTGAAACTCCTGAAGGATATCGCCGACGTGAAGGGGGACGAGGTGACCGGGGTCTACGAGACCGAAGTGGATGGCTCCGAGGTCCGTCTCAAGGGTGAGGCGCGGAGCTTCCAGGCGGCCAACGACTTCAAGGCGCGTGCCGCGAAGCTGTTCGACGGCGGCGAGGTGAGCGAGATCAAGTCCCGCCCGGACGGGAGCGTCACCTTCTCCTTCCGCGGCAAGATGAAGGGGGTGACGAAATGACCCGCGACGGCATCATCAGCACCCTGCAGGGGCTGGACAGCCGAACCCGCCTGCGGCTCGGCATGTTCCTGGCCGGTTTCCTGATCATCGTCATTGCCCTCTCCGCGATCAACGCCAGGACCTCGGCGCTGGAAAAGAAGAGGGTCGCACGGGAATCGGACCTGACCGAAATGATGCGGCTGAAGCTGCGCTACCAGGAGGCGAACGCCGGGAGCCAGCGGCTCGCCAACCGTCTGCTCGCCACCCGCGCGGACGATTCTCCGGCGAAGATCATCGAAGAGATCGGCATCAAGGGGCGGGGGAGCCAGATCAAGCCGGTCAAGGGTGAGGAGATCCCCGGCTACGTGGAGGATGCGGCGGACGTGAAGATCGAGGGGTTGAGCGCGAACGAAGCCGCCAACCTGATCTACCGCCTGGAGAAGGGCGCTCGGCCGGTCACCGTGAAGAAGGCGCTCATCAAACAGCGCTTCGACGACCCCGCCAAGCTCGATCTCTCCCTTACCATCGCCCTCATCAAGCCGGCACCCGCGGGGGCGCGATGAAATCTCGACGCGCGCTCTACCTCGCCCTGGGGATCCCCGCAGCGCTGGTCAGCTTCCTCTATCTGACGCTGCTTTTCACCCCGAACGACGCGATCAGGGGGGTAGTGGTGCGTGCCGCCGAGAACGCCGGCTACACGGTCGACTTTACCGGGTTCGGCAAGCGCTTCCCGCTCGGCCTCAAGGCCCGCACCCTGGAACTCTCCTCGGCCAAAGGGCCGCTGGTGAAACTGCGCGACGCGCGCCTTGGGCTCAGGCTGCTGCCGCTTCTGATCGGCCGGGTGCAGCTGGGCTACGGCGGGAACATCGGAGCCGGCGAGCTTGAGGGGGATATCACCCTCGGCAGGGTTCCCGGCTGGAGCGTGCAGGCCCGCGGGGTGCGTCTGGAGGAGATACCTTTTTTCACCTCGGTCGCCGCGGCCCGGGTCAAGGGGGATCTCCGCCTCACCGGGGCTCTGAAAAGCCCCAAAGGGGTGGCCGAAGGGGACCTGAAGCTCGAGGTGCGCGGGGCGGAGCTCGCGGGGATCAAGATCGGCGAGATGCCGCTTCCGGACGCTTCCTACAAGGAGGTGCGCGGGGCGCTCAGATTCGAGAAGGGACACGCCCTGCTGAAGAGCTTTACCCTGGACGGCGACGGCATCTACGTGCGGCTCAAGGGCGACACCACGCTCGCGACGCCCCTGGAAAACTCGCCGCTCAACCTCACCCTGGAGATGATGCCAAAGCCTGCCTTCCTGGAGCGCCAAAAGTTCGTTTTCCTTCTGCTCACCAAATACCAGAGCTCCCCCGGGGCTTACAGCATACCGATCCACGGCACGCTGGCGCATCCCGCCATTTGAACACCCGCCATTTGAACACCAGACAATTCAGAACAAAGTTTGACAATGTGAAAGTTTGGGTTGCATTTGCTCCTTCTGTTACATTAAGATGAACCGATATAACGTGCAGATGAAGCCCTGGTCGGGTGTCCACTCAACCGGCAACGAGGGCGGGAGCAGCGCAAATGATCGAGTTTCAGGGCGTACACAAGTGGTTTAAGAAACTCCACGTACTAAACGACATCAACCTCCAGGTGAAGCCGGGAGAGGTCGTGGTGGTCTGCGGGCCTTCCGGCAGCGGCAAATCGACGCTGATCAGGACCATCAACCAGCTGGAACCGATCGGACAGGGGCGTCTCAGAGTGGACGGTATGGACCTCTCCGACAAGAAGACGAACATCAACAAGTTACGCGCCGATGTCGGCTTCGTTTTCCAGCAGTTCAACCTTTATCCCCATCTCTCAGTCCTTTCCAATATCACCCTGGCGCCGACCAAGATCCGGAAGACCCCGAAGAAGGAGGCGGAAGAGCAGGCCATGGTGCTGCTCGAACGGGTGGGACTCACCGAGAAGCGCGACGCCTACCCGGCGCAGCTATCCGGAGGACAGCAGCAGCGCGTAGCCATCGCCCGGGCGCTCGCCATGAAGCCGCGCATCATGCTGTTCGATGAGCCGACCTCCGCGCTTGATCCGGAGATGATCGGCGAGGTGCTGGACGTCATGCAGAAGCTCGCCCAGAGCGGCATGACCATGGTGGTCGTCACTCACGAGATGGGTTTTGCCCGGGAGGTCGCCCACCGGGTGGTTTTCATGGATAACGGCATCATACTCGAAGAGGCAGAGCCGGAAGAGTTCTTCAAGCATCCCAAGCACGAGCGGGCCCAGCAGTTCCTCAAACAGCT
>DATCHY010000438.1:0-3529 GCA_036508065.1 Geomonas sp.
CTTTCAGCAGGGACGGACGGCAGCGACGGCCCGACCGATGCCGCAGGGGGGATCGTGGACGGCAATACCGTAGCCGTAGCGAAAGCGGCAGGGCTTGATCCCGGTAGGTTTCTCGCCGACAACGACGCCTACACCCTCCTCAAAGGGTGCGCCGGCCTAGTGAAGACCGGACCGACCGGGACCAACGTGATGGATCTGCAGATAGCAATCATCGCCCGCTAAACGGCGGCTCCCGGCCTCAATCGACATAGTTGTCGTTGGTCTCCGCATCCAGGATTTTCAGCAGGGATTCCGGGGTATAGGGGTATTCGGGAAGCGTTCCCTCCACCTCTGCCCCTTTGGGAGCGGTCCAGTGCAGCACCCAGCCGCCATTGCGCCGTTCCCTGGTCAGGCGACCCTTGCAGCGGCTTTGAACGGCCTCCCACATCTGCTCCTGGTCGATCAATTCGAACCCCGCGATTTCGCTCGAGGGGTTGAGTTTTTCCAGGAACCTCGCCACCAGGTCGAAATCGATATAGTCTTCCTCTATGCGCCACCACTTGATGAAAACACGGTCAGGATGCCCACTCCTTTCCTTCTCAATCTTCTTTACCAGTTCGTATCCCTGCATGGTCAACCTCCCTTGGGTCCTGCACGACCCGGACCCGCATCAGTTCGAAGCAATAGTACATCCGGAGATCGATTCCGCAAGCAGATCTGCGCCAAATTGCCAAGCGGCCGGGCAATCCACCGGGTCGACGCCCGCGGCATGAAGCCGGACCAGCACCTGCCCTTCTTCCGGAACGGGATCAGCCACCTCCTCCATGCGCATCACCACCGGGATCTCCGAATCTATCGACGATGGCAGCTTTCATTGCCAGTCTCCTCTATTTGGCGCTACGCTAGCAGAATCCAGGTAGTCTCCGCGCGGCAAATGGAGAGTATACCACCGATGTCGAGCGCCTCAATTCGTCTACATCACTGGCACAACCTGTGGTTTACAGATGACAGAATGAACCGGAAGTTATAGTATCGCGACGGCAGGACGAAACTTTACGAAGCGCGGCTCGCCCAGCGTTTTCCAGGTGTCGCAAAACGGACGACGGCAAGGTATCCGGAGAAAGCCCATGACAAGAGTGATGGCGCTGTGCGTGGCTCTGCTGGCACTCAACGGCGTGACGACGTCGGCGCTCGCCGCGGCACCGGCTGGTGCCGCAGGATTTGAGGCCTACTGCGCCGCATGCCATCCCGGCGGGGGAAACCGCATAAATCCCGCCAAGAACCTCCGGGTGATGACCCTGAGGGCAAACGGCATCGTCAGCGCGCAGGATATCGTCGCCAGGACCCGCAAGCCCGGCCCCGGCATGACGAGATTCGACCCCAAGGATCTGCCGGACAAGGAAGCGCGCGAGATCGCCGAATACATCCTCGCCATCTTCAGGTGAACCGTGCAGCAACCGGTCAGCGCCACGGCAACTTCATCGCAGCACCGCTCCCACGCCGCGGAGCGCCGCTGGCCCATACCACAACAAACAGGAAGGTACCTCTCATCATCGCAAGCAAAAAGAATCGTATTCATCAGCTCATTATTGAACGACTGTCGGCGGACCTCACGGTTTTCTCGGTCGCCGCGAAGACCGCACACGAAGCATCCATCCACGAGGAGAACGTCCCGGACAACAAATACGACACCCTGAGCCTGGAGGCCTCGTACGTGGCGCAGGGCCAGGCAAACCGCGCCCAGGAAATAAAGCGGGCGCTGCACGCCTACCGGACCCTGGCGCTGCAGCATTTCGAGGCGGACGCGCCGATACGCCTCACCGCGCTGGTCACCCTGGAAGCGGAGGACGGAGAGACCAGGACGGTCTTCATCGGGCCGGAGGAAGGGGGATTGAAGCTCACCCTGGAGGGGGAGGAGATCCTGGTCATCACGCCCGGCTCGCCGCTAGGGAACGATCTGATCGGAAAGTGCGTAGGTGATCTGGTAAGCATTGGGATACACCGGTTGAAGCGGGATTTCGAGATCGTCCGGGTCTGCTAAGGCGGACCGGTCCAACCCCAGGAGGTGCATAGTGATACCCGATAAATTCGTGGCCCTGGTAGTCGAGGAGAGCGCACCCGGGGTATTCACCCGGCAGATCAAGAGCAGGTCGGTCGACGAGCTTCCGCAGGGGGAGCTCCTGGTCAGGGTGCACTACTCGTCGCTCAAC
This sequence comes from Geomonas sp., assembly GCA_036508065.1. Lineage (GTDB taxonomy): Bacteria > Desulfobacterota > Desulfuromonadia > Geobacterales > Geobacteraceae > Geomonas. The sequence goes on from DATCHY010000438.1 coordinate 2,190, forward strand.
TACAAGGATGCCCTTTCCGCCCTCGGGCGCCCCGGAGTGACCAGGAAATACCCTCACACCCCTGGGATCGACGCGGCCGGAGAGGTTGTCGCCTGCTCTGACGGCGCCTTCGCCCCCGGCGAGAAGGTCATCGTGACCGGCTACGATCTCGGCATGAACCACGCCGGCGGCTACGGCCAGTACATCCGGGTCCCCTCCTCCTGGGCGGTCAGGCTCCCGGAGGGGCTCAGCCTCAAAGAGAGCATGATCATCGGCACCGCCGGCCTTACCGCCGCGCTCTCGCTGCACAGGCTCATCCAGGCCGGGGTGCGGCCCGAATGCGGCGAGGTGCTGGTCACCGGCGCCACCGGCGGGGTCGGGAGCATCGCCGTCTCACTGCTTGCGGCGGCGGGCTACCAGGTGGTCGCCGTCACCGGGAAGGCGTCCGAGTCTGACTTCCTGCACGGCCTGGGCGCGCGGCTGGTCCTGAGCCGCGACGACCTGCTGCGCGGCGCGGACCGTCCGCTCCTGAAGGAGCGCTGGGCCGGGGTGCTGGACGTGGTCGGAGGCGAGATGCTCGCCGCAGCGATCAAATCGACCAGTTACGGGGGAGTGGTCACCTGCTGCGGCCTGGCAGGCTCGGCGGAACTGCCGCTGAACGTCTTCCCATTCATCCTGAGAGCGGTGACGCTGGTCGGCATCGATTCGGCCCAGTGCCCGGCTCACCTGAGACAGCAGGTCTGGCAGCGGCTGGCCGGAGAGCTGAAGCCGACGCGGCTCCTGGAAAGTGCGCTGGAATGCCCCCTCTCCGGCCTGGAGGAGAAGTTTGCCGCCATGCTGAGGGGGGAACTGCGCGGGCGCACCGTGGTGAATCTGATCGGCGCGTAGCCGCCCCGCCCGGGTCTCCTCCCGGGCACCCCGGCCCCGGTTTGCTGTTGACAACGGACTCCCGGAATTTTACCTTAGCGTGACAAAATGTGACTGGGCGGCGCCCGGTTCGGGGTGTACCCACAGGAGGTTTTCTGGTGAAGATGAAACTTGGTGAACTGCTGATCCAGGCCGGGAAGATCACGCCGGCCCAGCTGGAGGAAGCCCTCAAAGAGCAGGCTATCTTCGGCGGGAAATTCGGCACCAACCTGATCGAGATGGGTTACCTGGACGAGCACGACCTCGCCCATTTCCTGAGCAAGAAAACCGGGCTGCCGCACGCCTCGCCCGAGCTACTCATGAACATCCCCCCCCAGGTGATCAGGCTCATTCCGGAGGACGCTGCCAGGAAGTACCGGGTGGTGCCCGTCGCCCTCAACAACCGGAGGCTCTCCCTGGCGATGAGCGACCCCAGCGACTTTGCCGCCATCGAC
>DATCHY010000439.1:0-9629 GCA_036508065.1 Geomonas sp.
ATCCCGGCTTTAACGAAATTTCACCACCCCCACCCGGTCGCAGAGGCGGTAGAGCGGGCAGATGGAGCAGCGGGGGGAAACCGGGGTGCAGAGGTTCTGGCCGAAACTCACCAGGAAGTCGTTGATCACGATCCAGTACTCGGGGGGGAGCTTCTTCCTGAGCGCTGTTTCGGTACCCTCCGGGTTGCGGGTAGTGACGTAGCCCCACCGGTTGCAGATCCGGTGCACGTGGATGTCGACGCAGATGCCGGGTTTGCCGTAGCCAAGGGTCAGCACCAGGTTCGCCGTCTTCCTCCCCACCCCCTTGAACTTGAGCAGGGCGTCCAACTCGTCCGGCACGCTCCCGCCCGATTCGGCCAGTTGCCGGGAGATCTCCCGGATCTGGAGCGCCTTGTTCCGGTAGAAGCCGACCGGGTAGATGGCAGCCTCGATCTCGGCAGCGCTCAGAAGGGCGACTTTCTCCGGCGTGTCCGCCAGCCCGAACAGGCGTTGCGACGCCTCGGCGGTGGTCTGGTCCCGGGTGCGCAGCGACAGGATGCAGGAAACGAGCACCTTGAAAGGGTCGCGGTCCCGGGTGGCGACGATGGTGACCGCCGGGGTGACCCACCCCTTCACGGCCTCCGACAGGATCGCCATCGCCTGGTGGATCTCGTCGTCCTTCACGTCAGGGCCTGTTGCGGTACAGCCGCATCAGGAAAACACCGAGGATGGAGCCGATCAGCCCCACGCAGATGAAAAGCAGACCGATGCTGCGGCCGTCACCCAGGCCGAACAGATCGCGGTCCCTCATGAAGGCGAACAGACCAAGTCCCGAGAAGGTGGCGATGCCACCGAGGATAAAGACCGCCAGCGCGATAACGGCAACCGCCATGCCACTTCCCTTTGCCAATAGCCACCCCTTTCGATACTGCGTAAGCTTCATGCATCCTTATACAAGAAGCAATTCGTCAAGGCAACTGATAAGTGATGCAATGCTTAGCGGTTGCACAAAGTAGCAAAACACCTATAATGGCCTTCGAGCACGAAAACGGAGACCTACACATGAAAAATCTGATCGACCTGCACCTGCACTCAACCTACTCAGACGGCGTCCGCACGCCGGCCGAACTGGTCACCCTGGCCAAGGGACTCGGCCTCAAGGCCATCGCCCTTGCCGACCACGATACGGTGGACGGCATCGACGAGGCGCTCGCGGCGGGGGCTGCCTGCGGCATGGAGGTGCTGCCGGCGCTGGAACTATCCGTGGCGTTCGGACCCTACCGCGACGTGCACCTGCTCGGCTACCTGCTGGACCACCGCGATCCGGGCCTGTTGGCTACTCTGAAGGAGTTCCGCGACAAGCGCGAGACCAGGGGCGAGGCGATCATCGTCAAGATCAACGAGAAGCTGGCCTTCGAGGGGAAGGGTTCCATAACAAATGAAGAGGCGGCAGCACTTGCCGGCGGCGCCCTGGGGCGCCCCCACATCGCCCAGGTACTGATGGCCAAGGGGTATGCAGGCAACATGCAGGACGCCTTCAACCGCTATCTGGTCCCCTGCGACGTGCCCAAGCGCTACTTCCCGGCAGACGAGGCGCTCGCCACGGTCCGCCGGCTCGGCGGGGTGGCGGTGCTGGCCCATCCGACCAGCATCTCGGCCGAGCGCGCAACCCTTACCGGGGTCATCGACCAGCTGCGCGACCTGGGACTGGACGGCCTGGAGGCGTTTAACAACATCTGCAGCGATCAGGAGAGCGCCTTTCTGCGGGCCCTGGCGGAAAAAAAGGGAATGGTGTGGACCGGCGGCTCGGATTATCACGGCATCGAGGAGGGGATCGGCATCGGGACCGGCCGCGGTGGCATGGCCGTACCCTACGCCTGCGTGGACGCGCTCAAGCGGCTGCGCCAGGGGAGATGAAAAAAGGGGCCCCTGCGGGCCCCTTCATTTTTGTTCGATGTTACCTATTAGGCAAACTTGAAGGATAAGGCTATTACAAACAATCGAAAGCCTCACCACAGAGGGCACAGAGGAACACAGAGGAAATCTCAAAACAATGGCTAAGGTTTTTTTGTCTTAGACATGAATCAGGTTTTGATTTTCCTCTGTGAACCTCTATGTACCTCTGTGGTGAGGCTTTATGCTTTGGGCTCTTTGTGATTGGTCGACTGGTGCTGAATAGTTACGATTTTTCAATGCCTGTTGCCGTTGTTACTGCCGGCTTAATCCTTGGCAGGCTTGAAGTTTATCACGTCCAGCTCGCTCTCCACGTCCGAAACCCCTTCCACTGACGCGGCAATCCGTACCGCCTCCCCGATCTCCGGTTCCGACTGGACGTGCCCGGTGAGGGTGATGACTCCATCTTCGGCCCTGATGCCGAACTGAACCACGCGGACCAGGCTGGACCTCAACAGCTCGACCTCGACCCTCTTGGCGAGGATGATGTCTTCCAGAAGCCCCATCGATTGCTCCTCGGCCTCCTTGAGCCGCGGGTCCTTGACCGCTGCGATCACACACTCCACCATGCTGGCCTGGCTGAGCCGGGTAGTGTTGAAAAGTATGTCATAGGCCATCGGGTCGTTCCAGTCCCTGTTGAAGTAGAAATGGATGAACCCTCCCAGCTGGTGGTCGCTCTTCCTGATCAGATCCTTGGCGTATTCCGGGTCGATCCACTCCCGCTCGGCAAACTTCTCCACCCTATCCTCGAAGGGCGCCACGAAGCGGACCTTGAGCACGTTCTTCATCCCTTTGATGAGGTCCTGGCCGCCCCGACCGTACAGGATCACGTTCCCCTTCTTGGCGCAATCCAAAAGGATCAGCTCCATGGTGGTGAGATTGGCGGCCTGCAGCCGGTCCTCGGCGGTTCGGTACGAGGGAGGTTTCTCGTCAACCCTCTCCAGGATCTCAGTGGTCAACCCGTAACTGGGGGCCAGTTCCTCGATCTTCACCCGGTCGATCAGGGTATACTTGAGCTTTTTTGCCAGATCCTTGGCAATGGCGTAGGCGCCGGTGCCCATCTCTCTGGAAATGGTGATGATAGCCATGTTTCCCTCCTCTGCTAATGAAAAATCAGCTCATCATAGCAGCTAGTTTTGCTGTATACAAGGTTTTAGTGGGGCTAATGGCGGGGGGTCCTGCCTACACCGTTGCAGCGGGGATCGGGGGTCGCGGGGGGAAAAGCCCCCCCGCTTCGCTTCAGTAATTCTCAGCCAAGAGCTCGAAAAAGCCCTTCGGGTGGTGACAGACCGGGCAGATCGCGGGGGGCTCTTTCCCCTCGTGGATCAAGCCGCAGTTCCTGCACTTCCAGGTCACCGGCTCCTCGGACTTGAAGACGCTCCCGTCCTCGATGGAGGCGAGCAGTGTCTTGTACCTCTCCTGGTGCGCCTTTTCGATTTTGGCGATCCCGGCGAACATGGCGGCGATGGCGCCGAAACCCTCCTCCTTCGCCTCTTTTGCCATGCGCGGGTACATCTCGAGCCACTCGGCGTACTCGCCTGCGGCCGCGGCCTTCAGGTTGGTAACGGTGTCACCGATACCGCCCAGCGCCTTCAGGTGCAACTTGGCGTGTTCCTTCTCGTTCTCGGCGGTCTCCAGGAATATGGCGGCCAGCTGCTCATATCCCTCCTTCTTGGCCACGGAGGCGTAGTAGGTGTACTTGTTGCGCGCCTGGGATTCACCCGCAAAGGCCTCCAGCAGGTTCTGCTCGGTTTTGCTTCCTTTAAGCTCTGCCATTTTTCCCCCTTTTCCTTTTTTATTTCTTCCTGCAGACAGACCGCCACATAACCGCCACATCACACATCACGCCATAACCCTTCTCTATTCGACCCTCACCCGCTGCACGCCGGCGAGCAGGCTCAGGCATTCAAAGACCTCTACAGCGCTCCCCTTTCCGGCGCGCTTGACCTGAAACTCGATATACAATCGTTGCAACTCCACATTTTTATCGTATTTGGCAGCCAGCGGTACAATGCCGCAGGAGGCCAGGGCCGCAGTGACCCGGGAAGCAAAAGCCTCGCGGTCGTCGCCCCATACCATCACCTGGAAATAGGTGTCCCTGCGCAACAGGTTCTCAACCCGTTTCAGCAGCATCAGACTGGCGAGCGCCACCGCGGTGACGCAGATGGCAAGGTAAAAAAGTCCGATACCGCAGGCGATGCCGAGCGCCGCGGCGACCCAGAGGCAGGCCGCGGTGGTGAGCCCGCGGATGGAGGCCCTTTCCCTGATGATGGCGCCGGCACCTAGGAAACCGATCCCGGTCACCACCTGCGCCGCGACCCGCCCGGGATCGACCCCGACCGGTACGCCGCCGGAGAAGTTGCCGTAGATCCGGTAGAACTCCACCGAGGTGATGACAAAGAGGCAGGACCCGAGGGAAACCAGCAGGTGCGTCCTGAACCCCGCAGGCCTGCCGTGGACCTCCCGCTCCAGGCCGATGATCCCCCCCAGCAACGACGCCAGGAGCAGCCGCACCAACAGCCCGATGTCGAGTTCAGGCCCCACCGGCCGTTATTCCTCTTCCAGGGAAAGCGCGATGCTGAGCACGACGGATTTGGTCCGGGCGCCGCTGCGGATGGTGAGCGGCAGACGGAAGAGTCCGGGACCGGCGGCCTGCGGCGCCCCGGAAAGCTCCAGGGAAAGTGGCTCCTCGGCTGCAACGGCGGGTGCCAGGGCTTCGGGTGGTGCCTGCGGTGCCTGCGGTGCCAGTGCTGGCTGTGCTGGCTGTGCTGGCTGTGCTGGCTGCGCTGGCTGCAGTGCCTGTGCTTCCTGCGGGGGAGCGGTCACGGCGGCGGTCTCAGCCGTCTCGACGATACCCTGCAGACCCTCGGCGCTGGCTACCCCTTCGAGACCTTTGCCGCGCAGGTCATTAAGCACCGTCTTGACGAGGCTAAGGAGCGTCTGGAGCACCCCCTCTCCGCCTTGGCTGCTCGCCTTGAAACTCGGCAACCGGGAGGGGTTCAACATGCGCTCCAGATCGTTAACGGGAAGCGCATAGGGAAGATCGCACTTGTTGTACTGGAACACGGTCGGGATCGAGGAAAGACTCTGGCCGTATCCCTTGAGGAAGGCGGCGAGGTCATCGAGACTCTCACGATTGGCAGCAGCGCGCTCCGGAGCGGCATCGGCCACGAACACGACGCCGTCCACCCCTTTCAGCACCATCTTCCAGGCCGCAGGATCGACCGTCAGTCCCGAAACCGTATATACGTGGAAGCGGACCCGGTAGCCGTGCACGTTGCCGTCTCCGGGAGGGGTGAAATCGAAGAAGAGCATCCGCGCATCCTGGACGCTCATCGCCTTCATGGCACCGCGGAATTCCGGCTTCAGCTTGCCATGGACATGCTTTAAGTTCGTCGACTTGCCGGACAGTCCGGGGCCAAAAAAAACGATCTTTGCGTTGACTTCACGCTTTGTCTGATTCACCAGAGCCATGAGCCCCCCTCGTTACCTGCCATTTTTTTTGGTCATTAGAATCCTGCGGGCCTGCGAGACGATGACCGCAGAGACGTTTTTGCTCTTCGCCAACAGCGATAGATCCTTCTCGGAAAGCATCGCCACGAAGCGCAGGGCAGCCGGAAGCGGCGTCTTGTTGTTCTCGGCGAGCGCCTTCCTGATCAGGGGGTTCTTCACCCACTCCCTGTTGGCGCAGATAACCCGCATGATCTCGTCGTTTTGCACCGTCGACTTGGCGATTGCAAGGACCTCGCCCTCGGTCATGCGCGGGTTCTTCACCACCGCGCCGGAAACCAGCTTGTTGGCATCCCTGATCAGGATGGTGCGCCACTCCTTGTCCCCGGTGAACGCCATCTTTATCTTATCGGCGATCCGCATCCCCTGCGCCATCTGATACTTGGACTGGAACTTCTCGTCCTCCTCGTCGACCGGCGCATCATCTTCAGGACCTTCTTCAGGAGCATCTGCAACTGCACCTTCAGAACCCTCTGCAAGGGCACCTTCCGGAGCGCCTTCGGGAGCATCTGCAGGCTCCGGGAGATCGGCGAAGGCGCCGCGCTCCGCGAGAAAGGCTGCGGCCTTCTCGCTCAGCATGGGATGGGCCGCGAAAAGGGGAGCGAGTTCGGCCTTTTCGAAGTGAAGCTTCGCCAGGACGTCCAGGATACGCGGATGCAGCTGCGGGTTGGAGAGCAGTTGAGACAAAAACGCGACGTCGAACCCCCGCAGCGTCTCCAGGGCGGTGCGCTTCACCTCCGGGTCAGGGTCGTGGCACAGGTAATAGACAAGCAGCACCAGATCGTTCGGCGGGAGCGCTACCTGGCCGGCTGCAGCCTTCAGCCTTTCCTGACGCGGTTTATCCGCCCCGACATACGGGGCTGCCGCCGATGAAATCCTGAAGGTCACCTTGTCCGACTGCTGGCTCATTTACTTTCCGGCCTTGGCAACCTTTACCACCTTGGCGGGAATCCCGGCCCTCTTCAGCGCCTTGACGGCCTTTTCGGCTCCGGCCTGATCGGTAAAACTCCCGGCGCGCACCTTGAGGATCGCGACCGGCGCCGTGGCGCTCTTCAGCAGCAGCTTCACTCCCTTTTCGAAGAGTCGGTCCTGCTCGACGGCCGCCTTCCCTTCGCGCAGGTAGGAACCGCCGTACACCGCATATCTGCCGTTCTCCTTCAGCATGAAGGCCTGGGGGGCCGCCAGCTTCAGCCGCTCAAGCTCCTCAAGAGCCTCGTCGCGGTTGGCGAAATCGGCCAGAAACAGGCGGTGCATCGGCTCGCCCTTGTGCGACTTGGTCTTGACCACGTGGGTGATCCCCGCCTGCTTCAGTTTCGCCATGACGGGACCCATCTCGCTCTCAAGCAGGTCGCCGCTAATCTCCAGAGTGTAGGCGGGAGCCGCCGGCCTGGCCGTGGCCTGCGGTTTTTTCGCTGCCGCTGCGGTCTTCTCGCCGGCAGCCGGCTTTGATGCCCTCTTCGCCTCGGCGGCCGGCTTGGCCGCGGCTTTCTTTTCGGAAGCCGGTGCGGACTTTGCCTCCTTGGCCGGAGCCGCCGCAGGGTGTGTTCCCTTCGCCTGCGCCGCCGGGGCTGCGGGTTGGGCGGGCTTTGCCTGCGGCGCCGGGACTGCGGGCTGAGCGGGCTTTGCCTGCGGCGCCGGGGCTGCGGGCTTTGCACCGGATGCGCCCGCGGCGGGTTTCGTCGCCGCGGCCTCCTTGGCGGGAGCGGCAGGCTTTGCCGACTGGGCCGGTTTTGCCGACTGGGCCGGCGGCGCGGCCGCCTTGTGTTCCTCAGTTGTGGCGACGGCAACCGGCGCACCGGGCTTGGCCGGTGCTGCGCCCTTTTGTACGCCGCGTGGCGGCAGGGGCTTTTTCACCGGCGCTTCGGCTACCGGTTGCGGCGTGGGTTGCTCTCCGCGAGGCTTAATCAGCCCGGTGAAGAAGTACAGGTAGGTGAAAAGGCAGACGAGCAACAAGAGAAGCAGAAGGAGCAGCTGCTGTGAGGTCTTTTTTTCGGGCATCTGATCGTCTGCATCCGGTGAAAAATTGTTCGACATGTAGCTCGTCCTCCCTCGTTTTCCATTCAATAGTCAGATTGATGTTTGGCCAAACTGTAATACTTAGCTCCACTGGTTATAAAGCAAAAAGCCTTACCACAGAGGTCACAGAGGTACACAGAGGAAAACCAAAAACTTGGATCGGTTTACCTGACTAGCGCTGATCTTCCGCTGTTCTAGTTCCTCCCCCTTCAAGGGGGAGGTCAGGAGGGGGATGGGGTTCTTTTGGCGCCGAGCTTACCCACCCCCACCCCATCCCTCCCCTTGAAGGGGAGGGAGTTTCTCCAGCGGAAGATCAGCGCTAGTCAGGTCGGTTTATAAAGCATCCAGTTTAGATTTCCTCTGTGATCCTGTGATCCTCTGAGCCCTCTTTGGTTAAGCCTTTGGCAACAGGGATTCTGGTCCCCAAAGCGGAGTCGAAAGACATAAGCCACCCGAGCCCGGCACAGCTAGGCGCTCTTGTGGTTGTTGTTCCCTTTGAGCGCCAGGGCCTCGCTGATGATCTTCTGTGCCAGATGACTCGGCACCTCCTCGTAGTGGGAGAACTCGGAGGTGAACAGCCCGCGGTCGCTGGTCATGGAGCGCAGATCGTTGGAATAGGTGAGCACCTCAGACATCGGCACGACCGTCCGGATGATCTGGGAATTCGCCTTCGGCTCGACCCCCACCACCTTGCCGCGCCGCGAGTTGAGGTCACCGATCACGTCCCCCATGTTCTCGTCGGGGACCGTGATCTTCATGTTCACGATCGGCTCCAAGAGAACCGGTTTGCACCTTTCCATCGCCTTCTTGAAGGCCATGGACCCGGCAACCTTGAAGGCCATCTCGGAGGAGTCCACCGTGTGAAAGGAGCCGTCCAGGAGGGCGACCTTGAAATCAACCACCTGGTTGCCGGCGAGGAAACCCTCTTTCGCCGCGTCCTGGATCCCCTTGTCGACCGCAGGGATGTACTGGCGAGGAATGACACCGCCCACGATCTTGTCCTCGAACAGGTACCCCTCGCCGCGCGGCAGCGGGGCCAGCTCGATCCAGCAGTCGCCGTACTGGCCGCGCCCGCCGGACTGCTTCTTGTACTTTCCCTGTACCTTGGCGGAGCCCCGGATGGTCTCCAGATAGGGGACCTTCGGGGTCTTCATGATGACCTCGACGCCGAACTTGCGCTTCATCTTCTCGACGATCACCTCCAGGTGCACCTGCCCCATCCCGGAGAGGATGAACTCCTTGGTCTGCGGGTCGCGGTGCGACTCGAGGGTCGGCTCCTCCTCGATCATGCGGTGCAGCGCCGAGTGGATCTTGTCCTCGTCGTTCTTGGTCTTCGGCTCGATGGCGTAGGAGATGACCGGCTGCAGCAGCTGGGCCGGCTCGTAGAGGATCGGCTTGGCCTCGTCGCACAGCGTGTCGCCGGTCACGGTCTCCTTGAGCTTGGAGACGGCGACGATGTCGCCCGCAACGGCCTGCTTGATCGGGTGCTGCTTCTTCCCTTCCAGCTCGTAGATCTGGCCGATCCGCTCCGGCACCCCCTTGGACGGGTTAAAGACAGTGGAGTCGGAATTGAGCACCCCGGAGTACACCCTGAAGATGGTGATCTTCCCGGTGTAGGGGTCCGAGGTCGTCTTGAAGACCAGGGCGGAAAAAGGTTCGCTCTCCAGCGGCGCACGCTCGATGACCTGCTCCGTCTTGGGGTCGATGCCGACCGCCTTGGGCCGGTCCAGCGGGGACGGCAGATAGGCGCAGACCGCGTCCAGGAGCTGCGCGACGCCGATGTTCATGGTTGCCGAGCCGCACAGGACCGGGGTGAAGGTGTTCCTGAGGGTGCCGACCCTGAGCCCGTCCAGTATCTCCTCTTCGCTCAGCTCCCCCGCTTCGAGGAACTTCTCCGTCAGGGCGTCGTAGGCCTCCGCGACCGTCTCGACCATCAGGTCGCGCAGGCGCTTGGCCTCGTCCAGATACTCCTTGGGGATCCCGGTCTCGGAAAAAGCGCCGGAGAGGTCGTCGTTGTAGCGGTACGCCTTCATCCGGACCAGGTCGATCACCCCGGCGAAATCGGCCTCCGTGCCGAGCGGTATCTGCACCGCGACGCCGCGGGCGCCCAGCGATCTCTCCATGTCGTCGATGGCCCGGAAGAAATTGGCCCGTTCCCGGTCCATCTTGTT
>DATCHY010000440.1:0-2796 GCA_036508065.1 Geomonas sp.
ATCAGTTCTGTCGCGGAGGCACTGCTGTGCCGCGAGGCCGGCATCGATCTCATCATCACCGACCATCACGCACCGCCTCCGATGCTCCCGGACGCCTTTGCCATCATCAACCCGCTGCTCCCGGGGTGCCGGTTCCCCTTCAAGTCGCTCGCCGGGGTCGGAGTCGCCTTCAACCTGGTCATCGCCCTCAGGGGAGCGCTGCGCGCGCGGGGGGGCTTCCCTGCGGGTGAGCCCGACCTGAGACAGTACCTGGACCTGGTCGCCCTCGGCACCGTGGCTGACGTGGTGCCGCTTCTGGGCGCCAACCGGGTCCTGGTGAGCTACGGCCTGAAGGAGCTCTCCTCGTCGTCGCGGGCAGGGGTGCAGGCGCTCAAGGAGGTAGCCGGTGTCGCGGGCGAGGTCGGCTGCGGCGCGGTCGGCTTTCGCCTTGCCCCGCGCATCAACGCCGCCGGGCGGCTCGAGGACGCGGCACTCGGCCTGGAGCTGCTTCTGACGGCGGACGGCGTCAAGGCCAGGCAGATCGCGGCAGCGCTCGACGACAGTAACGCGGAGAGGCAGGCACTGGAGCGCGCCACCCTGGAGGAGGCGCGCGGCATGCTGGAGGAGGGGGCCTGCCGCGGGAGAACCAGCATCGTGCTCGGCTCGGAGCTCTGGCACCCCGGCGTGATAGGGATCGTCGCCTCCAGGATCGCCGAACTCTTCCACCGCCCGGTGATCCTGTTCGCCTTCGAGGGGGGGACCGGGAGGGGGTCGGGGCGGAGCATCTCCCGCTTCCACCTTCTGGACGCCATCAGGAGCTGCGCCGGGCTTCTTTTGCGCTACGGCGGTCACAGCCACGCGGCGGGACTCTCCATCGCCCAGGAGCAACTGGAGTCATTTGCCGTGAGCTTCGACCAGGTGGCCGCCGGCGCGCTCGACGCCGATGCCCTGATCCCCAGCACAGCCTACGACCTGGAGCTGAACGCGTCGGAGATCGACCCCGCGCTCCCGATCGAACTGGAGCGGATGAAGCCTTTCGGCATGGGGAACCCCGAGCCGCTTTTCCTCCTGAGGGGGGCGACCGTCTCCGGCAGCCGCGTCCTCAATGGGGGGCACCTCAAGCTGCAGCTCTCCTGCGGCGGGCGCTCCTTCGATGCCATAGGATTCGGTCTGGCCGAGAAGGAGGTGCGCGAGGGACGGGTGGATCTGCTCTTTTCCCCCGGCATCAACGTCTGGAACGGCAAGAGCTCGCTGCAGCTCATCATCAAGGACCTGCGCGGGGAGGAGGGGACATGCTGAGGGGCGAGCGTTTCAACAAGGCGGACCGGGTGATCAAGATCGGGTTCTGGATCAATGCCCTGCTCATGGTGCTTAAGCTCAGTGCCGGCCATTTCGGGCATTCGGAGGCGGTGTTCGCCGACGGTGTGGAGAGCGGCTGCGATTTCATCGCCATCGGGATGACCATCGTCGCACTCAAGGTCGGCCGCAAGCCGTTCGACGAGGATCACCCCTACGGTCACGGCAAGGTGGAGAGCCTCTCGGCGATCTTCGTTTCCTTTGTCATCTGCGCCACCGGCGCCTGGATCCTCTACGGCGCCGTGACTACGGTCATAGAGGGGGTCTACCAGGCGCCCGCTCTCATTGCCGTCCTTGCGGCCGCAGCGACCATCGCGATCAAGGAATCGCTCTACCGCTACTCGGTCCGCGTGGGCGGGGCGCTGGAGAGCCCGTCGCTCCTTGCCATCGCCAAGGACCACCGAAAGGACGCCGTCACCTCGGTCGCCACCCTGATCGGCGTCGGCTTCGCCTATCTTGGATTCGGCATCATGGACCCGATCGCCGCCGGGCTCACCTCCCTCTTCATCTTCCATATCGGCTATCAGACCTTCAGGACCTCCGCCCACGAGCTGATGGACGGCCAGCCCCAGAAGGAACTGGTCATCGCCATAGCGGAACTCGCCGGCGCGGTCGAAGGGGTTGACAAGGTCCACGAGATCCGTGCCAGGCGCTCCGGCCAGTTCCTGATCGTCGACCTCAAGCTGGACATGGACCCGGAGATGACGGTGAAGCACTCCCACGAGATCGCCACCCTGGTGAAGCAGCGCATCTTCGAGCATTTTCCCAATATGGGTGACGTGATGATCCACATCAACCCTTCCGACGAGCCGCACGAGGACCTGATCCGGCTCTAGCCCACAACCCTCTTGACAGGAGCTTTGGTTCGGTAGTATTAAGATCAATCGTGTTTTGAATGAAACTTTGTGATTCAGGAGGAAAGATGAAGAAGAGAGTGTGTACGGCGCTGGCCGGGTCCGGTCGCCTAACCCTGTTATTGGTGGCGCTGCTTTTGATCGCGTCCACTGCTTTTGCGGCAAAACTTTCGACCGTTGACATCCCGGTGCAGGCGGATCTCTACGCCGTCACGCCGGCGCCGCTTGCCCCTGCGCAGTGCGCCCAGTGCCACACCGGCGTGTTCGGGAACCTGAAGGACAACGGTGGCAAGCACCGTTTCGACTGCCAGGGGTGCCACAAGGCGATCCATGCCTACAACCCGAGGAAGGGAAACTTCGACGAGATTATGCCGAAGTGCGCCTCCTGCCACACGGAGATCCACGGCCCGGCCAACAAGGACTGCTCCTCCTGCCACGCGAACCCGCACACCCCGCGCAAGGTAGCCATGACTCCGCGGCTGACCAGTGCCTGCGCCACCTGCCATGCGGGTCCCAAGGCCGACCTGGTTAAGTTCCCGAGCAAGCACAGCCTTGTTGCCTGCGAGAGGTGCCACACCTCGCACGGCTTCAAGCCGTCCTGCTCCGC
>DATCHY010000441.1:0-2888 GCA_036508065.1 Geomonas sp.
TAATTAGATTTTTGATTGCAGCCGATAGCTATGCCTGGGGCACCGTTTTTTCGAAAGCGAGGTTTTGCACCTGAACCGCCGTGCCGTTGGCGGGGAGCGCCGGTCCATGCACCACCGTGTTGGGGAGCACAGGGAACAGCGCGACAAACACCTTGTAACCAAGGATCTCCAGCGCAACGATCCCGACGGTGACCATCACCTCAGCGAAGGAAGGGAAGTACCTCCACCCCTTGCCCGGATTGAAACCGATCAGGTAGACGTTGAAACGGTAGAGCGCCCCGCCAAGGACGATGAGCGAAGCGCTGACGAAGAGCCATCGCGGCGACCGGCGCAACCTGCGGGAAAAAAGGAGCAGGGAGCCGACCGCTACCAGCAGGAACTCCGCCATGAAGAAGCCGGAGTAGAAATCCCCCCTGAGGGCGGCGCCCACCTGGCCGCGGTACATCAGGTCGCCGATCACCACCGAGAGCCAGATGACGGTCACGTACGGCACCAGGCCCGCGAGCCCCGAGAGCTCCTCGATCTCGTAGGGCCGGTTGAAGCAGTAGCAGGAGATGAGCGACTCCAGGATGGCGATCGCGTAACCGATAAAGACGCAGTTGATCAGGAACAGAAGCGGCAGGAAACCGGTGTGCCAGAGCGGGTGCAGCTTGGTCGAGGCGATCAGGAGCAGGCTTCCCAGCGAAGACTGGTGCATGGTGGGAAGCGTGATGCCGAGCACGATGAAGAAGATCAGCACCTTGTTCAGGCGGGGCTTGAGCCAGGCGGCACCGAGCCGCACCAACTCCAGGGTGTCGTGCATGCTCTTCTGGTCGGGGGCTATGCGCGGGTGGAGCCAGTTCCGGATCAGGTTCATCCGCTCCCACTTGCTTTTCTCGATCGAGGTCAGGATCGCCGGGATGAACTCGATCAGCAGCACGGTCGAGTACGCCATGACGCAGAGCGCCACCTCGAACATGGCGGAGTTTGCCTGCCACTTGCTCGGAATGAAGAAGTTGTAGGCGTTCCAGGGGCGCCCCAGGTCGACCATGACCGAGAAGCCGGCCAGGCCGTAGCCGAACATGCTGGTGAGGATCGCCGACCGGATCAGCGGGTGGTACTGCATGCGGTTTCTGATGTAGACCAGGATGGCGACGGCGTAGCCGCCGCATGCGATGGCCGTGCCGGTTGCCACATCGTAGGTGATCCAGATCCCCCAGGGATAGCCGTCGCTCATGTTGGAGACCGCGCCGATCCCCTTCACGAAGCGGACCGCCACGAAGAAGAAGCCGACCAGGACCACGGCGAGCAGGATGAAGAACGACTTGGTGAAGATCTTCCCCTCCAGCTTCTGATACTCTTCACTGTGCGCCATCACTTCTCCTCCTTCTGCTGGTCCTTCCGGTGGGCAGCGTCGCCGTCCTGCCCCTGGTGCCCCTTCATGTTCTTCACCGCGATGAAGCAAAGGGCGCTGTAGAGGGCGACGGGGGCGATGAACCCCTTGTAGATGGTGTGCTGGATCTTCTCGGAGAACTCCGCCGGCGCCTCGGGCTTGATGTCCGGCAGCCCCAGCTTGTTGAACGGCAGGGAGGCGAGGTAGAGGTGGTTGGTGCCGCCCCCCTCGTGCTCCCCGTAGATGTGGGCGATGTATCGGTCCGGATTGTCCTTGAGGCGGGTCTGCGCCTCCTCGAGGAGTTCCTTTCTCTTGCCGAACTGGATGGCGCCGGCGGGGCAGACCTCGGCGCAGGCGGAGATCCCCTTCTCGCGCAGGTTGGTGTTCTTGCACAGGTCGCACTTGACGATCTGGGGCAGCGCCTTCTCCCACTGGAACTTCGGGATGTTGTAGGGACAGGCGACCTGGCAGTAGCGGCAGCCGATGCAGCTGTTCTTGTTGTAGTCGACGATCCCGGAAACCGGCTCCTTGGTCATGGCGGAGACCGGGCAGACCGAGACGCAGGAAGGTTTCTGGCAGTGCATGCAGGAGTACTTCACGTAGCTCCAGCGCGTGTTGGACTCCTTGAACAGCTTGATCAGGGTGCGCGTGCTCCCGGAGAGGTCGCTCGGTGCATCCCAAAGGCCGTCGCTGTCGAACCTCGCCTTCTCGTAGGAGAGGCTGCCGTAGTCGCTGTTCACCCTCTTGCAGGCCGACATGCACGCCTTGCAGCCGACGCACCTGGTGGCGTCGTAGAGCATGCCGAGCTCCCCGTTGTTGATGTGCATCCCCTCGCCGGCCTGGGCGGATCCGGCGCCCGCCGCTACCAGCCCCGCGCCGGTGGCGCCCACCAGCTTGAGGAAGTCCCGCCTACTTTGTCTCGTCATCGCCACCCTCCTGCGGCCCGTCACCCTTGGGGAGCTTCTTGGCCATCATGGCGCCGGCGCCGAGTGCCGCCCCGGCGGCGAGGCCGACGAACCCGGTGGTGAGGGGATCCGGCCCTTTCCCCTTCTCCTTCAGGTCGACCGGCGCGTAGCTGTCGAAGGGGGTCGGCTCGTGGATCTGCACCTTCTCGGCGATCGGCTTCTTGAAGAGGATGTCCGGCTCGGTGCAGCCGATGCAGGGGTGCCCGATGGAGACCGGCCAGGCGCCCACGTCGTTGAAGCGCTGCACGGAGCAGTTGGCGCTGGTCGCCGGCCCCTTGCAACCCAGCTTGTAGAGGCAGTACCCCTGGGCGTGGGTCGGATCGCCGTAGGCCTTGGCGAAGCGGCCGGCGTCGAAGTGGGGGCGCCTTTCGCAGTGCTCGTGGATCTTGCGGCCGTAGGCGAACTTCGGGCGCCCCAGTTCGTCGAGCTCGGGGACCTTCTTGAAGGTGAGGTAATAAAGGACCGTGGAGAGGAAGTTGTAGGGGCTGGGCGGGCAGCCGGGTATGTTGATGATCGGCTTGTCCTTCACGATGTCCCTGACGCCGACCGCT
>DATCHY010000442.1:0-6413 GCA_036508065.1 Geomonas sp.
TGGAACTTTTCAGTGTGCTCATGTCGGATTGTTCTCCTCATCGGATGGGCCTCCCCATCTGTCGGGTGAAGCCTGCGGTTTCCCGAAACCGCCCGCTCCCGAAAGGGAGTCTCTGCAGCGGGGGGTTTTTTCCCGTGTCAGTGGGTCGTCTCATTGAACAGCTCGCGTCCGATCAGCATCCGCCTGATTTCGCTGGTCCCGGCGCCGATCTCGTAGAGCTTGGCGTCGCGCAGGAAGCGGCCGGTCGGATACTCGTTGGTGTAGCCGTTCCCCCCCAGGCACTGGATCGCCTCCAGCGCCATCCAGGTCGCCTTTTCGGCGGCGTAGAGGATCGCCCCGGCGCAGTCCTTGCGGCTTGTCTCGCCGCGACCGCAGGCACCTGCGACCGCGTACACATAGGAGCGGGAAACACTCATTATGGTGTACATGTCGGCGATCTTCCCCTGCATCAGCTGGAACTCGCCGATGGCCTGGCCGAACTGCTTGCGCTCATGCACATACGGCACAACCACGTCCAGGCAGGCCTGCATGATTCCCAGGGGGCCCGCGGCGAGCACCGCCCGCTCGTAGTCAAGGCCGCTCATGAGCACATTTACCCCCTTTCCCTCCGCCCCAAGGATGTTCTCCGCCGGCACCCGGCAGTTTTCGAACACCAGTTCGCAGGTATCGGAACCGCGCATTCCCAGCTTGTCCAGCTTCTGGGCCGTGGAGAAGCCCGGGTATCCTTTTTCGATGATGAAGGCAGTGATCCCCCGCGACCCGGCGCTGGCGTCGGTCTTGGCGTAGACCACCAGGGTGTCTGCGTGGGGGCCGTTGGTGATCCACATCTTGTTTCCGTTGAGGAGGTAATGGGAGCCGTCCTTCTCGGCCCGCAGGCTCATGCTGACCACGTCTGATCCGGCCCCGGTCTCGCTCATGGCCAAGGACCCCACGTGCTCGCCGCTGATCAGTTTGGGAAGGTACTTGCGCCGCTGGGCCTCGGTGCCGTTTCTGAAAATCTGGTTGACGCAGAGATTGGAGTGGGCGCCGTAGGCGAGCGCCACGGCGGCCGAGGCCCGGGAGAGTTCCTCCATGACGATGACGTGCTCCAGGTAGCCCATGCCGGCTCCGCCGTACTCCTCGTCCACCGTGACCCCCAGGAGCCCCATGCTCCCCATCTTGGTCCAGAGGTCCATGGGGAAGTGGTTCTCACGGTCGATATCCGCCGCCCGTGGCGCGATTTCCGCCAGGGCAAAAGCCCGTACCGTCTCGCGAATCATGTTTGCCGTTTCGCCCAAATTGAAATTCAGTGTAGGATATGCTTTCATCGTAACGCCCCCCTTGGTGTGATGTTTTCTGAAAGCCCTCAGACGGGTTCCGCAGGTTGACACTCTTTGCCCTTCGCCATGCCTCTTGGGTAACTACATAGCAACGTTAATGCCAAACACTGTTTTTGAAATTATTTAATGCGGAGCATCTGCAACCAACCGTTATTGTGTGCCAAATCCAACAAGTCTCGGCCGACACATGGGGACGGGGCGGCAGGCCGGCTGTCTACAAACGGAGACAGTATACGCCGCAGCGTTGCGGTATACACAAAAATGCACGTAGTTTCAGCTACTAACGGAGATGATCCCGATATTTACAGATTATACATACGGCGACACTTCCACCACGCCCCTCCCCAACGGCGCCACGCCACCCCCGCTCCACCGGCCGCGACATGCCGGGCACTGCCCGAATCAACCGCAAAAAATTGGGGAACTACGTTTTATTTAGCATAACTGGCATCAGACTGGGACCAGCGTAACGGTGGGGCATCGCCAGCCACCTGGCCTGGACCATCCCCCAATAAGAAAGGGGGCGCAGCATGATGCCGCGCCCCCCGCCATTACCCCCCACGCGTGACGTGAAGGGTCGCTACCCCTGCCGAAGCCTAGTGATCGACCGCCTTGGCGATGCCGATGCCGGTATTCTGCCGGACATACATTTCGTCGAACATTTCCTCCGCGCGCCGGTCCCGGAAGGCGAGGCAGCCGAAGATGGCGGCCAGGAAGCCGAGGGGCACCGAGACTATGCCGGGATTTTTCAGGGGGAAAAACGGCTTGTCCAGCCCCATGAGCGACGTGCCATCCCTGTTGGTCTCGTAGTCACTCCGGGCCTTCCTCAGGGCAGACAGGTCCTTGTCCGCAAGCATCACACCTTCCGCCTGCTTTTTCTCCAGGGTCACGACGATCTTCTGCGCATCCGCCGCGATCTTCTTCGGATAGGTCATGTTGGGAGAGACCAGAACCAGCCCGATGGCGGCAACGGTCCCGACCACGATCCCGGAGACGATCCCCGCTGTATTGAATTTCCTCCAGAAGAGGGAAAGGATGATCACCGGGAAGTTCCCCGATGCTGCCACGGTGAAGGCCAAGGCAACCAGGGCGACGATATTCTGTTTCTCGGCGGCAATCCCCATAACGATGGCAACGGCGCCCACCACCAGGGAGGTGATCCGGGCGACCTTCACCTGCTCGTGCTGATCGGCCTTGCCGTCCCGGATGATGTTCACCCAGATGTCGTGGGCGATGGCCGCGGAAGCCGCCAGCACAAGGCCAGAGACGACCGCAAGGATCGTGGCGAAGGCGACTGCGCAGACAAACGCCAGGAACAGGTCCCCGCCGATCGACCCCTCTCCACCCCCCAGGAACTGGGCGAGCAGCAGGGTAGCCCTATTCCCCCCCTTATCCATGGCGGCCACCTTCTGGGGCGAGATATACATCGCCGCTCCGTAGCCGAGAAAGGTGGTCAGCATAAAGAATAGTCCCATCAGGAACACGGACACCTTGATGGATTTGCGGGCTTCCTTGGCGTTGGGGACCGTGAAAAACCGCATCATGATGTGTGGCAGGCCGGCGGCACCGAGGACCCATGCCAGTCCGAGGGAGATCTGATCCAACGGGTTCTTCAGGAACAGGCCCGGCTGAAGGAAGCGCTTACCGTAGTCAAAACCGGACACCGCAAGGGGGTCTTTCAACAACGCGCCAACGGCACGTCCTACTGGGGGGTATAGAACAAGGTTTTTAATTTTTTGGGAACTTCGGAGGAAAAAAAAGAAAAAAAGGGGCCGGTTGGCCCCGAGGGATGGTCCACTGCAGCCTTGGTCAGAGGTCACAGGTCAGAGGTCACAGGTCAGAGGTCAGAGGTCAGAGGTCAGAGGTCACAGGTCACAGGTCACAGGTCACAGGTCACAGGTCAGAGGTCAGAGGTCAGGGATCAGGGATCAGGCCAGGTCGCCGCCTACTCCCAGATGCTTCTGCAGCTTCTTGTAAAGTCCCGGCCGGGAGATTCCCAGCAACTGGGCGGCTTGGAGCTTGTTTCCTGTGCAGCGTTCGATGGCCTTCTCGATGAGGACTTTCTCCAGAGAGTCCATGATCTCGCCAATGTCATGCTTCCCCAGGTTGGCGCAGAGATACTCCTCGACCCCTTGAGCCGACGGACGTCCCATCTCCCCACCGGCCGGGGAAATGGGACGGGAAAGCTGGACCGGAAGATGCTCCTTCGTGATCTGCGGACCGACAACCACGTTAAATGCACTCTCGATCACATTGCGCAGTTCGCGGATATTTCCCGGCCAGTCGTAATGACGCAGGATGTTCCAGGTCTCGGGGTCCAGACCCTGCACCTCCAGCCCGAATTCGACATTGAACCGGTCGATGAGGTTTTTGGTGATGGGATAGATATCCTCTATCCGCTCCCGCAGTGAAGGAATTGACAGGGACACTACGTTGAGACGGTAGTAGAGGTCCTCCCTGAATTTTCCCTCCCGCACGAGGCCCTCCAAGTTGCTGTTGGTCGCCGCCACCACCCGGACGTCCACCACCTTCGGGGTGGCGCCCCCCAGGGGAACCAGCTCTCTTTCCTGAAGTACCCGCAGCAGCTTCACCTGCATGGAGAGCGGCGTGTCGCCGATCTCGTCCAGGAAGATGGTGCCTGTGTGGGCCTGCTCGAACCTCCCCACCTGCCCCCCCTTCCGGGCACCGGTAAAGGCACCCTCCGCGTACCCAAAGAGCTCCGACTCCAACAGGTGCTCCGGTATAGCAGCGCAGTTCACCTTCACAAAGGGAGCATAACGGCGGGTGCTGGCGGCGTGGAGGGCATGGGCGAAAAGCTCCTTGCCAGTGCCGCTCTCCCCACGGAGGAGCACGTTGGAATTCTTCATCGCCACCCGGAGCAGGGATTCCTTCAGCTCGGCGATCTGCCTGCTCTGCCCGACAATGCTGTTGATGTCGTACTTGAAGAAGGCGTCCTTCCCGGCCACGACGCGCGCCGGTGCATTCCGGGCGGCGGCGCACTGCAGCTTGTTGGCCAGGAGGGCGATCTCACGCACATCACGGAAGATAATCTTCCCCATGGCGCCGATGACCCTCCCTTCAATGATGAGCGGAAAGCGGCTGGAAATGACCTCCTTGCCGTTCATGTAGTGGGTCATGCCGATTTCTGCTTTGCCCGTCTCCATCACCATCGGCATCCGGGAGGCCTCCGAATTACGGTAGGCCTGATGGATATGCTTGCCGATCATGGCCTGCGGGGTGGTGTCAAGCACCTCGGCAAAGGAGGGGTTGACCATTACCACCGTACCTTTCCGATCGACGATGATGATCCCGTCATGATCCATGTCCAGAAAAGCCGCGGCCGAGCGGAGGAGCTCGGCCAGCTTGTCGGGGCCGCCGGCGGTCTCTTCCGGGAGCACCCGGAGCAGCGTCAGTGCTCCTCCGACGAGCCTCTCCTCCTCCACGATGGAGACGTAATCACAGGCAAGGCGGCGACACCCCGCCTCGACAACCTGGTTGCTAAAGCTGAGGCCGCTCCGCATGAGATTACCCAGGTTCGCCAGGCTGACAACCTCGTCAATCCGCCGCCCCAAAAGGGTGTCCGAAGCAATCCCCAGCAACGTGCCGGCGGCCTTCTCCAGAGAGACGATCACTAGATCGGTGTCCACCCGAATGATTCCGGAGGCCTGTTCCTCTGCCGGGTGATCGACCGTTATTCCAGAGATGTCTCTCTTTTCGTCAGAAACCATAATTTGCCTCTCCCGCAATGGCATCATTTCCCCGCATATGCGGGGACTCTCTTCTCCAGAAAGGCGCTGACCGCCTCGGCGTGGTCTTCCGTATGATGGGCCATCCCCTGGAAACAGGCACAGAGGTCGAGAAAATCGGACAGTTCTCCTCGCTGGGCATGCTTCATCAGCCGTTTGGTCATCCGTACCCCGTGCGGCGGCTTGGCGGCAATCTGCGCGGCCAGCTCCCGCGCCCGTGGGAGAAGCCCCTCCGGCTCCGTCAGCTCCAGGAAGATGCCGAGGGCCAGAGCCTCTTCAGCCTTCACCAGGCGCCCGGTAAAGGTGAGTTCCGCCGCCCTCTGATAACCGACAAGACGTTGGAGGAACCAGGCACCGCCGTCCCCCGGGATGATCCCGAGGTTGATGAAGGTCTCCCCCACCAGGGCGTTTGTCGAGCCGAGCCGCAGGTCGCACATGCATGCCAGGTCGAACCCGGCACCGATGGACGGTCCGTTCACCGCGGCGATCAAAGGGACCTCTGACCGCTCCATCGCGAGGGGGATCCGCTGGATGCCACGCCGGTACTGATCCTGAATCTCCAGGGTCGAGCCGCCAAAGAGCCCCTGCCTCTTCTGAATCTCCTTGACGTTCCCGCCGCTGCAAAAAGCCGCCCCCTCACCGGTGAGGATCAGAACCGAGACCTCCGGCGTCCGATTGGCCCATTCGAGGGTCAGCAGGATGTCGTCGACAAGCCCGGTACCAGTGAGGGCGTTGCGCACGTCGTTGCGCCGGAAAGTGAGCAGCGCCACCCCTCCTGAAAGGTCCAAAGTCGAATCAACCAGATGCGGCAACGTCATTTTTTCCTCCTCAACTAAAATGATCAAACACGGATCGATTCCATTCCTCACCATAGCGTCATGACCGTCGAAGAGACTGGCGGCGATGACGAAACGTATCTATGAGCTTTCTATCCTTTTCTATCCAATGCACATCCGCGAGTGAGACGCTATTGAGCATTGATAATTTCTGGAATACGGATGTCCAACGTTGGTAATTTTTTTCAATGAAGGTGTCGTTCTTCTTGTTCAATAGGCTGACGTTTCCAGCTTCATTGAAAACCATAGAAGCAAATATACGGGGAATTCCGCCTCACAGTAGGCAGAATTAGAACATATCTGAAAACTTGCTGCAATGAATTTATTAGTCATTTCTTAAATATTCTTGCACATTTGGAACAATGAGGATCAAAGATTCACCATTGCTCCGTCAATCGGCGCCGATTGACCCACCTGAGTCTTCGCAGAACACCGGAGTTCTGCTTCAGTGCGACAGGAACCAGGCGCCTGCGCCAAGGGCCGTGTAGAGCAGCAGCCCGATCGGGCTGGAG
>DATCHY010000443.1:0-3779 GCA_036508065.1 Geomonas sp.
ATCGGCTGCGCGTCTGCGCAGGGCCACAGGCGAAAAGAACCGCACGCTCAACGTGGCGACACGACTTGGCCAACCGGTCGGGGTCCGGCAGGCCTACCTCGATCCAGAGCTTGACCCTGCCGTCGGGACCCTTGCTCCAGAGATCGGGCTCGTCGCCCGAACCGACCCCCTTGGTGAAGCTGAGTCCCTCCTCGAAGCAGAGCGCATAGGCCAAAAGGCGCGCCACCAGACGCTCGGCGGTCTCCGAGGGATGCCTGACTATGGTGGTCTGCAACTGTTCGTAGACCTGGCGGTCGAGGTCGGAAAGCTGAACCGACGCACGGTAGACTGTGGAGGGAAGTGCCATAAAAATCGGTATCCTTTTAGTTACGGAGCAAAGGCTATAGAACGCTCTAAATCAAAAGCATGACCACAGAGGACACTGAGGATGACACCGAGGTTCACAGAGGAAAGGCAAAAGAGGAAAGCCAAAAGGGGAAAAGATTTGTCATCTTCAACCACGGACTACGAACTCTTTCGCCCAAGGCTATGTATTCTGATTTGATTTCCTCTGTGTACCTCTGATGTATCTCTGAGTCCTCTGTGGTCAGGCTTTTTTCTTCTTTTTGTTACGCCTCGTCATCATAGGGTTCAAAGTCGCGCAGCCAACTCTGCCAGTCGAAACTTTCAAACTCTATGAGCAATGCGGTCGGTATGAAGGTATCCAGCTCACTCATCCTCTTCTTCAGCAGTTCGCCGGTAAAATCCCGGAAAAGCGAGACTTCCTGGCGAAACATGGCGTCGAACGGTGCCGTAATTCCATCCAGTTCCACCGGGTCCACATCGACGAAATTCATGGTGCACCAGTCATCGTGCATCAACTCGCCTGTCGTGTCGATGAGCGGGATGCCGTGCAGCCTGCAGGTCATGGGGCGGTTTTCGTAGACCAGGCAGCGGCCGTCTTCGCCCACCAGCACGCACGGGGTCTCGTCCTCCTCCGGCATGAGCGGTTCCCATTCCTCTTCAGGGCGGTGGTTCAGCACAAAGGGATGGTCAAACTCCGGCCACTGCTCCCGCATCAGGCGCAGCCGCTCCAGGCTTTTTTTCTGCACCAGTTCCCTAGTCTCAGCAGGGAGCGCGTCGAAACCGAGTTTCAGGTAATAGGCGTCCAGCAGGGTGATGTCGAAGAGCGACCGGCAACAGTGAGAGCAGCCGCTCCTGCAGGAGATCTTTTCCGGGTAGAGTTCCATGGACCGGGCGAACCAGGAATCCACCTGCGCCAGCAATTCTTTGTACTGCTTGAGTATCTCTTTCATAAAAAACCTTAAGAGCATTTACCACAGGGGACACTGAGGATGAAACTGAGGGTCAACCTTAACATTTCCAGAGCACGGGCTGTTTCGCCCAAAGTTCTGTACTTGTTTTTCCTCTGTGTACCTCCGGTGTACCTCTGAGTCCTCTGTGGTCAGGCTCTTTCACTTTCAAATAGAGAAGGCGGCAATACTGTCATTGCCGCCTTCTTGCTGCGTGGCTTGAAGCCTCTTTCTAAGCGAGAATCTCGGCCTTGGTGAAGATGGACTTCATCCAGTAGCCTTCCTTCTCGATGTTCTCGCGGCCGCCTTCTTCACGGTCCACCAGGGTGACTACGCCGAGCACGGTGAGCCCCTCTTCCTCGGCCCGCTTGATCGCCTTGATGGAGGATCCGCCGCTGGTCACGACGTCCTCGACGATCACCACGCGCGCTCCGGGCTTCAGGTTCTTCCTCCCCTCAAGCCAGGCACCCGTGCCGTGGCCTTTCGGCTCCTTCCTGATGATGAATCCGGGAATCGGCTTGCCTTCCAGGAAGCTCACCACGGAAGTGGCGGTGGCGATCGGGTCTGCGCCGAGGGTGAGCCCCCCTACCCCTTCAACACCCTCGACGTCGCGGATCGACTCGAAGAATAGCTTTCCGGTCAGGTAGCCGCCTTCAGGATGCAAGGTGGTCTGCTTGCCGTCGAAGTAGAAGTCGCTGGCGCGGCCGGAGGCGAGCACGACGTTTCTCTTTTCGTAGGACAGTTCAATGATGATTTTCTTCAGCCGTTCCCGTTCGGTCATTTGATCTCTATCTCCTTTTCGAATAGTCCCATCTGCGGCTCATCTTCCTGATCGAGGCGCGGGAATTTAACCGGGTATCCCCCGGTAAAGCAGGCGTTGCAGAAGCCGGCGTTATCCGCGCCGACCGATTTCATGAGACCTTCTTCCGAAAGGTAGCCGAGCGAGTCGGCCGTTATGTAGCGGCGGATCTCGTCGATCGAATGGGACGAGGAGATCAGCTCCTTGCGGTTGGGCGTATCGATCCCGTAGTAGCAGGGGTAGCTCGTGGGGGGCGACGAGATCCGCACGTGCACCTCGCTGGCGCCGGCGGCGCGCACCATCTTGACGATCTTTCTGGAGGTGGTGCCGCGCACGATGGAGTCGTCGATAATCACCACCCGCTTCCCCTTCAGGAGCTCGCGCACCGGGTTCAGCTTGATCTTGACGCCGAAATGGCGGATCGCCTGCTGCGGCTCGATGAAGGTGCGTCCCACGTAGTGGTTCCGGATCAGCCCGAGCTCGAAGGGGATCCCCGACTCTTCCGCGTAGCCCAAAGCCGCCGGCACGCCGGAGTCGGGAATCGGGATCACGATGTCCGCGTCCACCTTGTACTCGCGCGCCAGCTGGCGGCCCTGCTCCTTGCGCACCATGTAGACGTTCTTGCCGAAGATGTGCGAATCGGGGCGTGCGAAGTAGACGAACTCGAATATGCAGGGTGTGGGTTTCACCTTCTTGAGCGGGAAATAGGAGGTCATGCCGTTCTTGTCGACGACGATAATCTCACCCGGCTCGATCTCCCGGATGAACTCGGCATCGATCAGGTCGAGCGCACAGCTCTCGGAAGCGACCACGTAGGCGCCGCCTAAGCGGCCCAGGCAGAGCGGCCTGAAACCGTTGGGGTCCCGGGCGGCAACCATGCGCGTCTCGGTCAGGAACAGCAGGCAGTAGGCGCCCATGATCCGGCCCAGCGCGTCGGTGAGCCGGTCCAGCAGCGAGTTGGCATGGGAGGTGGCGAGCAGGTGGACGATGATCTCGGTGTCCATCGTGGTCTGGAAGATGGAGCCGTAGGCCTCGAGCTCATCCTTGATGATCTGGGCGTTGACGATGTTGCCGTTGTGGGCCACGGCGATCGAGCCGCGGGAGTAGTCCACCATGATCGGCTGCACGTTCTTGATGACGGAGGAGCCGGTCGTCGAGTAGCGGACGTGACCGATGGCGGCGCTGCCGGGGAGCGACTTGAAGATTTCCTGGTTGCCGAAGACGTCGGCCACGAGTCCCATGCTCTTGTGGGAGTGCAGGGCGGTTCCGTCCGAGGAGACGATGCCGCAGCTCTCCTGTCCCCTGTGCTGCAGGGCGTAGAGCCCGAGGTAGGTGAGGTTGGAAGCCTCCGGGTGGTTGAATACTCCGAAAACGCCGCACTCTTCTTCAGGTTTATGCATCATCATTTCATCCACGAGCTGCTCCTTATGAAAACCTGCAACCAGCCGATTGCAGTCTAGACGCGTTCTACAAATGGTGATTTAAAGATTCTGTTTCACGTATTGGGCGGCGTTCCTGAAGAAGATCAGCCCGGCACCCTCCTCGGGAAGCTCCTCCCTGGTCCAGCGCGGGTGCTGGGTGCGGTGCACGAACGCCTCGGGATGCGGCATTAGCCCCATGACCCGGCCGGTCTCGTCGCAGATCCCGGCGATGGCGTTCAGGGAGCCGTTCGGGTTTTCGGGGAACTC
>DATCHY010000444.1:0-2835 GCA_036508065.1 Geomonas sp.
CCGACCTGGTCGCCCTGCTTCACCTTGCCGAGGAGCCCCTCGCCGGCCGCGACCTCGAGCCGGAAACCGTCGTCTCCCTCGACCGTGACCAGCGGCGTACCGGGGAACACCGTCTGCCCCGACTCCACCTGTTTTGCCACGACCACACCGGAGATCGGCGAGGTTACCTTGCCGTAGCCGGCAATGGTTCCTGCCCCCCTGGAGCTCTGCCGGGCCTGGCTGAGCCTCGCTTCGGCCCGTGCCACCCCTTGATCGGCGACCTCCTGCTCCATCTGGCGCACCTCGAATTCCTGGGGTGTCACCGCCTTCTCGTTTAAGAGCCTGCGGTACCGGCCGAAGGTCGCGTCGGCGAGCTTCTTGCGGGCGCGCGCCTCCTCCACCCCGCGGGCGGCCTCCTCGACGCCGGAGGCAGCGCCTGCGGCAGCGGCACCGCCTTCAACGGCCTCGATGGCGACCAGCAGCTTCCCCTTGGTCACCCGCTCCCCCTCCTTCACGTACACCCCGCTCACGCTCCCGGCGATCCTGGCCGAAACGGCCGCGTAGTTGCGCGCCTTTACCGTCCCCACCGCCTCCTGGACCTCCGGAATCGACTCCACGGCCACCGCGGCAACGCTCGCCCCCTGTACCGCCACGGGCGCGCCCTGCGCCGCGGGTTTTTCCGCGTCCTTCTTGCCACAGCCAAACGCCGACGCTATCAAAAGAGCGATAACCGCGCCCTGAAAGGTTCTCATCGCAACACCTCCGTCATGAATACACCCGCTGTAAAATAAATCTGCGCAGCCGACCGCAGGTAGCTGTTCTCGACCTCAACCAGGTTCGCCCTCGACCTGTTCAGCGCCGCCTCGGCGTCCATCAGCTCGACCATGGGCGACAGCCCGTTCTCAAAACGAAGGCCCACGAGGCGCACCCCCTCCTGCGCGGCCTGCAGCGCGGCACGGGCGGACTCAAGCTTTCCGGCCGCCTCCTGGCGGCGCAGCACCGCTTCGGTCACCTGCAGCGCCACTTCCCTGCGGTCGTTCTCCAGCCGGGCAGCCGAGGCCTTCCTGCCGAGTTCCGCTTTTCCCTTCTGGTGGTAGCGCCTGTTGCCGTCGAAGAGCTCCCAGCGCAGCATGACGCCGACACTCCAGGAATCGTTGTCATAGCCAAGCGGCAGGTCCCGGTCGTTCACCTGGTAGGCCGCGCTGGCGTAAATGGTCGGGAGATAGGCATTGCGCGCCTGCTGCACGGCAAGCTCACCCTTTTCCACCGTCTTTTCGGCCGCTCTCAGCTCGGGCCGGTTCTTCTGCGCCAACGACAGGAGATCGCCTTGCGAAGGGAGCTCCGCCAGGTTCGTCGCTTCGCCGGGGAGCTCGCCGATGTCGAGAGCTTCCCCCTGTTTGCCCCCCACGACGAGGTTCAGCCGCAGGCGCGCGAGCAGCAGGTCGTTGCTCGCCGAGATGAGCCGCTGCCGGGCCTCGGAGAGTGCCGTGGCAGTCCGCAACTGGTCCGATTTGAGGCCGACCCCGTCCCTCTCACGCACCTCCGCCAAGCGGCCGTGCTCCCGGGCGTCCGCCACCGCCTGGTCCGCAACGTCGCGAAAGGCCTTGGCCCTGCGCACGTCGAGATAGGCGTTATAGACCCGAAAGGCGACCTGCTCCCGTGCCAGATCCAGGGAAACCTTGGCGGCTTCGGCCTCCTTTGCCGCCAATTGGACGTCGGCCGAGATGCCGAAATCCAGCAGGGGCTGCTCCAGCTTCAGCGCGCTTTTGAAGTCGCCGCGTGCGCCGGGGTGGTTCAGGGTATCTTTGGCGAAGTCGCTGTCGGGATTGATGCGGGCCTCGTCCAGCTTCATCAGGAAAACGCTGCTCGGGGTATTCGAGAGCGCGGCTCCGCTCTCCAGGTAGAGGTGGGGGAGATAACGGCTCCGGCTGGCGGCGACCTCCTCCTGTGCGGCTCCCTGCTCCAGGGTGGCGGCCTTCA
This sequence comes from Geomonas sp., assembly GCA_036508065.1. Lineage (GTDB taxonomy): Bacteria > Desulfobacterota > Desulfuromonadia > Geobacterales > Geobacteraceae > Geomonas. The sequence continues at coordinate 1,960 of DATCHY010000444.1, forward strand.
GCAGGTGGTTGCTTTCCAGGGCCCGGGTGATCGCATCGCGCAACGAAACAACCTCCCCGAAGGCCGGGGCCGCGCAGGTAGCAATCAGACAGGCGATCAGCATTACGAACTTTTTGTTCACCCAGAACCTCCGATCGGGTAATAGTCAATATCCAGACTCAGTATATATATGAATCATTATATATATTCCAATTGGCTCAATGTCAAGCCATTTGGCCGCTAACCGCCCTTGCCTCCACGATTTTTTTCGGCTAATGATGAAACGCGACTAAAGATAGGTCGCTTTGGAAGCGCGGTGCCCTGAGTGCAATCCGCGTGGAGTCGATGTAGCTGGATCGAATAGAAAATCAGCGCTCAGCAGGGAAATTGCATCGTTTCTACAGGCGCTGCCGCCCCGAGCAAGCCTGCCGGCCACAGAGCCGGTAGCGGACGATTGGTTTCAGGGGATGATTGCGATATCTTTCGGGGCGCTTCCCACCGGGATGGTAACAACGCTGTTTATGTCATTCGCTGTATCGATCGACTCTGATTGACAGATCGACATACCTTAAATACCGCCCATGTCCGCCTCTGTCAAGGTTCGAGACAGGATTGTCCTGCCGAAAGAAAAGGCACCAGCAAGGGGCATCCCTACAGGACCGGCGTTTTATTGACATTACTGTGATTTAAGGCGAATTTGACCTGCTTACGGCAGCCACCCAATCCCGCGGCCTACCCACCCGATCGGGCATAAGAAAAGCCGGCCGCATGTAGCATGCAGGCCGGCTCTTGTTGTCAAATATTGGGCGCCTCGTCTCAGGCAGCCTGGTTCAGCAGGTAGCGACCAGTCCAATCCTTGGAAAACTGGAACGCGGTCCGTCCGCAGCGCTTGGTCTT
>DATCHY010000445.1:0-3519 GCA_036508065.1 Geomonas sp.
AGATGATGTAGTCGGGGTTTTCCTTGGCGACCGCTTCCAGCACCAGTTTCTTGTGCAGGTCGGGGTTGTATTCGCCGTATTTTGCGGCGTCGGCCAGGTATACTTTGCCGTTGAATTTCGGGGCCTGGGCTTCGCTGCCGATCAGGACCATGGCGCAGCCGGCCCCCAGTTCTCCGGCAAAGGCGAGCAGTTCATAAGTGGAGTCGAGCAGTTTCCCTTCCCGGTATTCACATATCAGTAGCGCTTTCATGGTTTTCCTCCGTGCGGAAGCGGTTCTTTCGCTGTTTTTCCCCTGGTGGCAGGTGGCCTATCGGAAGACGGCGGTTTGTCCCTTCAGTATCCCCATCAGCCTGTCGACCAGGTCCCCCACGGCCCCTTCGAGGACGAGACCCCCTCCCTTTTTGGCGGGGGGGTACATCTTGTCAGTGACGGTCAGTTCTGCTTCTTTGAGCAGCTCTGCGACCGGCACGGTCTGGAGTTCCTTCCTCTTGGCTTTCATGATGTTGGGCAGGGTCGGGTAGCGGGGGATATTGAGCCCCAGCTGGCAGGTGACGACGGCTGGGAGTTTCAGCCTGACGACCCCCTTACTCCCGCCTTCCAGTTCCCTCTTGACGGTGATGGCGCCGTTGTCGTAGGCAAAGCCGACCAGGGTGGTGGCACAGGCCAACCCGAGCTGTTCGGCCACGGTGACCCCTACCTGGGCGGAGCCCCGGTCCTGGGACTGCATGCCGGTGAAGATCAGGTCGAACTGCTCTTCTTTGGCAAAGCTGGCGATGGTGGCGGCGATCTGCCACGGGTCTTTCTGGTAGCATTTGTCGTCACGGATATGGACGCCGCGGTCCCCACCCATGGCGAGGGCTTTCCTGATGGCTTCGACGACCCGGTCGGGGCCGATGGAGAGGATGGTTACTTCGGGTTCGTTCCCCAGCTGTTCTTTGAGCTGTACTGCCTGCTCTACGGCGTATTCGTCGTATTCGTTCATACGGAAGGCCAGGTCTGCTTCGTTGTACCAGGTCCCCTCGCCGTTGGTCTTGAACCTGGATTCCATGTCGGGAACCTGTTTTATGCAGACAAGTATCTTCATACTACCTCCATTTTTTTCAGTCTGATTCAGAGAGAGCGTTTTTCGCTCCGTGGCTATCGGGTACCTGTGATTCAATCAAGCGCCGCTATTCTCTCGGCGACGTGGTTGCATCCATGGGTCCTCCGATGGTCCCTTTTCCAATCCATCCCTCTGCCCCGCCTGCAACCGATCAAACTCTTTCAAAAATCATCGCGACCGCTTCGCCGCCGCCGATGCAGAGGGTCGCCAGGCCGTAACGGCCCCGCCGCTTGTGCAGTTCCCGGATAAGCGTCCCCGCCAGCCTGGCGCCGCTGGCGCCCAGGGGGTGACCTATGGCGCAGGCGCCGCCGTTGACGTTCACCCTGGCGGGATCGAGCTCCAGCTTCTTGATGGCGATCATGGTCACTGCGGCAAAGGCCTCGTTGATCTCGAACAGATCGATGTCACTGACCTTGAGCCCGGCCCTGGCGCAGACTGCCTTGATCGCTCCAACCGGCGCCTCGGCGAACAGATCGGGATGCAGGCTGCTGCTGGCGTAGGCGACTATTCGTGCCTTGGGGGTGAGATGGCACCGCTTGACCGCGGCCTCACCCGCCAGGAGGGAAAACGCTGCCCCGTCGTTGATGGTGGAGGCGTTAGCGGCCGTGATGGTGCCGTCCTTCGAGAACACCGGCCTGAGCTGGACCAGCTTTGCCACGTCTACCTTGAAAGGCTCCTCGTCGTCGGACACCACCTCGTCACCCTTGCGCCCCTTCTTGACAACCGGAACGATCTCGTCCTTGAATACGCCACCGTTGACCGCATCCTGGGCCAGCCGATAGGAACGGAGCGCAAATTCATCCTGACCTTCCCTGGTGAGGCCATGCTTACGGACCGCATCCTCGGCGATCTCACCCATGTGCCGCCCCGAATAGGGGTCCTGCAGGCCGTCGTATATCAGCAGATCGGTGAGCTCGCCATTGCCCAGCCGGTAGCCGTAACGCCCCTTCTTCAGGATGAACGGGGCAAGGGACATGCTCTCCATGCCGCCGGCGACTACAAGATCCGAGTCTTCCAGCATAATGGAACCTGCGCCGAGCATGATCGACTTCAGGCCGCTGCCGCAGACCTTGTTGACGGTCATGGCGTGCACCTTGTCAGGAATGCCCGCCGCCCGCATCGCCTGGCGGGCCGGAGCCTGCCCCGCACCGGCGGGTAGCACCTGGCCGGCGATAACCTCGCCAACCTCTGCCGGGTCGAGCCCGGTGCGCTCCAGCAGCGCCTTTATGGCCGCGCCCCCCAGAAGGGGAGCCTCCACGTCGGATAATACCCCGCCAAAGGAGCCGAACGGCGTTCTCTGGGACTCAACGACGAACACGTCTTTCATGGTCACCTCCACCAGCAGAAATTTGGAAAAAACACCCGTTCGGTCGACAAGGACGTCACGCAAAGGTAATGCATGTTTCTATTCCGGTACGGTCAGCATCAACGCGGGATGGCGGCAGTCAGTTACCCGTACCCGGCACAGCTCCCCCGAAGCTGATCATGGTTGCTCTCCATTTCCCGGACCCCTGCTATACCTTCCGCCGCCATCAGATTAAGCACGAGTGGAAGGGAGCAAAGCAGCATGTTCCGCAGATTGGGACATCCGGCGCTTCCCCCCAGCACCTCGTAAAGCTTCCTCGTAAGTCCCTTGCCGACCGAAACACCGGCCAGCAGATCGAGTCGGGATTGGCTCTGCAGGCAGTCTCCCATCGGGGCCTTCCTGAACTCCACGCTGACTCCCCTGATAGTCAGCGATGCGTTGTCGATGACGGCCTCCAGCACGATTTCGTGGTACTTGTCGGTCATGACGCTGGTGACCCGGGTCGCGTTGCCGTCAACGCTTTCCATGCTGACGGCTATATTTCTGCGGAAATTGTTCATGAGGTTCATCTCTGGCACTCCCGGGCGAAAAAGGATGTCGTGCTTTGCGCAAGATAAACTGCAACTCCTCCCCTGCGGCACAATCGACGGCCGCTGGGGAGGTTTGATCAGACCCTTATTTCCTGCAACCCCGGGTCCACCGTCAGTTCCGCCCCCGTCGCGCGGATCACCTCATCAGCGGTCAGCCCCGGAGCGAGCTCCCGCAGCACCAGCCGGTCTTCGGTAACATCCAGCACCGCCAGGTCGGTAATGATGCGGTGCACCACCCCCTTGCCGGTCAGGGGGAGGGTGCACTCCGCGAGGATCTTCGGCTCGCCGTTTTTGTTGCAGTGCTCCATGATCACGACGATGCGCTTCGCCCCGTGCACCAGGTCCATGGCGCCCCCCATCCCCTTCACCATCTTCCCCGGGATCGTCCAGTTCGCCAGATCCCCCCGGGCCGAGACCTCCATCCCCCCCAGGATCGCCAGGTCGATGTGCCCCCCCCTGATCATGGCGAACGATTCCGCGCTGCTGAAGAGGGAGGAACCGGGAATCATGGTGATGGTTTC
>DATCHY010000446.1:0-11757 GCA_036508065.1 Geomonas sp.
CCCGCCGATAAACTAGTGGAAACCGGGTGAAACTACATAACATTGACTCATGGTTTTGTGAAACTTCGGCTCGGCCCTGAGATCCGCAGCGTGACCACGAGACGGCGCTTGCCAGGCTCGACTTCGATACACACAGCAGCCGGGGTGTACTTGGCAATGGCTGCCCGCTTTGCGCCGATGTCTGTAAAAACTTCCAGACATTCTGTCTGGAAGTTTTTACATTTCTGTGGTGTGGTCAGATAAAAACAGGACTAACCGCCTGAAATATCGTGGCCGTTTTTTTGGCCCACCTAGTGCTTTGGTAAAATATAATTGTCCTGTTCGGTAAACAAAACGCTAAACCAACCGCGAGGGTGAAGCATAAAGCCCACAGGATCTCCATGAGACAGCCCGGTTGCGGAACTATCGGAGGATTGTTGCCAAACCAGTTTTTTGAGTCTAACTCTCATGGATATGAACAGCCTTTGTTAAGGAGGCACTGAACCGCAATGTGATGCCCAGCGCAGCAGGCGAAAGAGCAGTTAATTTCGGCACTGGCTGTTTTTTTATGAGGTAGGAGGATATTCCACTGGGTGTGGTTCAAACTTTCGTGGCACTGGATGACAACAGCAATACCTCGAAAAAAGGCCAAAAGGAGGTGATGGTGTTATGGAAGGGGCGCGGTTTGGATTTTTTAGCATACTTGGCTGTTGGCCAGAGTTAAAGGAGGTATAAAATGAAAACGAAATTAAGTATGATGTTACCTCTGCTTGTGACAGCAGTTCTCATTGCGATGTCTGTCCCGGCAAAAGCAGCCTATTTGGAGACTTGGCCTCAGTCCGGTATTACATGGTTCAGTGTGAGCGAGGGGAACACGGAATACACTGGTCAAGGCAACAACTGGTATATGTATATCAACGGTACTCCACAAAACACTAGTTCATTTACGGGCTCTATCGGTCTAAACAATGGTCCCGTTGACGTTAATGTCACTACCATCGCTAATGTTGACAGCGGAAGCGGTTGGGCGAACATCAAACCGGTAGTTGGTACTACTCTGGAGTCACTGACATTTACACCGACACCTGCTAACCAAAACGCGTACGGGGACTTTTCATTCCGTGGGCAGGTAGGTGACAATAGGCAGGTCTTAATTGATGTCAAAACGGCTCAGGGAAACGAATATAAGTCTTCTTTGGCTTTACCTTCATCACTTTTCACTGTTGACAAATCAGCCCCACAAGACTTCACAAGAATTGGCTTCTACCTGACCAACGAATCCATTCAGTCAGTCATAATCACCAATCCAGATTTTAAAGAGGTCAAACAAATCGAGTTCTCGCCTGCCTCTCCCGTCCCCATCCCTGGGGTTGCCTGGCTGTTAGGCAGCGGCATCTGCGCGCTGATTGGGCTCAAGAGAAGGAGTTGTAAAAACTAAGTAACTGTCTGAGCGCCGCGGAAATGTGCGAGGGCCTCCATGTCTGGAGGCCCTTGTCGGCTGCATTCCCACCGGTACTGTGAGGGAAAAACTCTGTGCTTTTTAGGACCAACTGTGAGTGCCATCCGCATCTGCAAGAGCGCCGGTTTTTGAATCTTATCTTCTATGACTACCCGACATTAACCCGAAGGCCCCAGAGAAACGCATACCATCTAATGCGCAGACACCCAGTCGTTATGTCGTTATCCAGTTGCCGTCCGGTGCACAACGACGGCAGCGTCCTGCTGCACGACGACGGTATCGACCTGTTACACGATGCTCGTGTCCCTGCCCCTACTTGACCTGTTACCCTTAACCAGCAAAAACATCTGGAATTTTGCCTGCCGCGCTGGGCGTCACATTGCGAAGCTGACAGATGGCAGCGGTCATGCTCCTGGTCGGTGCTACCGGCGGGGGAAACCTCCCTGTCATGACAAGGATCGTCTAACCGATTGACAAGCTCGTGGAAGTCGATTGAACCTACATAATTCTGATCCAGCGGTATCCGACCCGGTTCTCAGCTGCCATCCCCGCCGCGAGCGCCGCCTTCAATCGGCTGAAATCCACGGGGTAAGCCGCCATCTGAACAACTTTGGCCATGATCGACAGCCGACGCTTTCGGTACACCGTGTCGCCAGTAGTGCCCTTTACCTTGTGGCCCATCACATTGTCGAGGGCAAGGTCGAAAAAAGGGCTATAGCTGCCACCTACTATCTCGCCGCGATCATGAGCATTAAGCAACGGAGCAAGCAACGCCTCTTCGACGCTACAGCGGAAGTTTGCCCGAAGCGAGTACAGCCTTAGCTTTCGATCTTCCGATATAAGGTTCACCGGCTCGTTCATCAGGCTACTTAAATTAGCGTCGTAGTACAGGCCGACGGACTCCCTGTACTTGCAATTGGGGAATAGCTGGCATGTACTGATTCGCGCATTTCCACCACGTACCGCAGAAAGCCGAAATCAACCAGCACGGGGTGAACCGGCACTTCTCGCCTGGATTCATCCGTCTTCACATGTTGGTTGCGCTCGCAGTTCTCAGCGACTCGGATGTAGTCAATGCCGTCTCGGTATTGGATATCGTCAACAAAGAGTTGGGCAATCTCATTGCACCTCATCCCGGAGAACGCCATTACCAGTGGAATCCACGTCAATTCGAGACGATCAGGATTATGCAGGTCACCAAGCATTTCCACGTACGCCCGCAACTCATCTGATTCGAATATCCTGGATTTCTCGCTCTTCACCCCTTCAGGAAGTTGCAGGCCCCTGAAGGGGTTTATCTCAGCAAACCTCTTCTTGCTCTTAACCCCGAAGTTGAAGACCGCCGACATCGTTGTGGTTGCCGTGTTCACAGTCTTGTTGCTTAAAGGCTCATCGTTGAATTCGTACTGGTAGTACTCCCGCCACGATAGCGCCGTTTCTGGCGTAACCTCCTTGACCTTCGGCACCGACCCAAGGCATTCAGCAAACACGGCCTGTGCCCGTTTCAATTCGGCCACTTTGCGTTTCACCCTCGCAGGTGGATAGCTCTTGGCCCAATCTTCCCAGTAAAGCCGGAAGAACTCTTCCAAGGGTATGCCAGCGTCTTTCCTGACCGGCAGGTTGGACCTCCACCTGCCAAGCAGCCTATGCTGATAATCTGAGTCGTCCTCAGTTATCCCTAGCATCCGCTCCGACTCAACCTTGAACAGGTGCCGTTCTGCTGTAGCGAACGCGGCGACGACCTCTGTGACCTCGTCTTCTGTGACCTCGTCAGGACCACCAACCAACCCGAGCTTGTTAAAGTGGGTAGGTGCTGCATCCGCTGCCTCATAAGCATAAGGAGTGTCTAGGCGTGCACCGTTAGCCTCTTCCCGTTGGTACATTGCCGCTATTCCTGCGAGTGAAGCCGCAACAGCATCAGGATTTTTAACCATGCGCATGCACTCAGCGCGGTGCAACATGAATTCATTGTACTAAGGATCGTCGGACACCTTCACGCCGAGCCGCGCTTTATCCTGCGCGGCTATTGTCGCCAACCCATACTGAGCAACCATCGAGTCAATCAATTTGCCATCCATAGAATCCCTCAATCGCAGGAACAACACGTCCACAGCCAGCAGTAGTTTGCGCGCCGCTGACCTTGCATCAGCATAGCATTTTGTTTTCAGCGACCGCCATATCTGTCGTTTCCCGATGACCGCCTGGAGATCAGCAGGCACCGGAATGACTGCACAATACGTCTTACCCCTACGGCGCACGTAGTCCATATTTTCAGCTCCTCGATATTAGCAAATCTGTTAGCAATTTGCTGCGAAGAGCTATAAAGCATGAAAGTTCGCCTGGTTACAAACGAGAAAAAGACGGGGTTGCCCCCGCCTTTTTCTGTGCAGCGTTTGTTCCTATACTGAAGCTCCATCTTTAAGCGGGCTTTTTATCAGGCTCGGCATGGGCTGCGGCCACCTTCACTCCCTCGGCGGGGTGGCCAGCGTTCTCCACCTTGGCTTTGAGCTCTTCGGCTTCCTTCAGCTTTTCAGCCTCGGCCTGCACCTTCGCTTCGGCGAGTCTGGCCAGATGCTCTTTTTCCTCAGCGCTCCTCGTTTCGGTGTCGATATTCTGCTTGAAGTCCTCGGTCGCCTTTTTGAATTCGGCCAGACCCTTGCCAAGAGACTTGGCGAGATCGGGGAGTTTCTGCGGGCCGATGACTATGAGAGCGATGACCATAATGATGATCAGTTCCGGCATCCCGATTCCAAACATATTAGCTACCTCGCTTTTTTCTGCGGATACTGACCCGCGACTGGTTCAGAAAATGTTAAAAAAATAATAGAGGTTTTGGCGTCCGGTGTCAAGCTCACTTATCTGAACCTTAAAGGGTTTGACATGAACCTGAACATTGTCTACTATCTGACCTGTTTACAGTGATTCGGACTTTTAAAACAATCTTTGGTGGTGACGCACATGGCGCAGCAATCTGTACAGTCTGAGATCAGGAACCTTCTCAAGGAGCGAAATGCGGTGCTCCTTGCCCATAACTACATGCGCGATGAGGTGCAGGAGATCGCGGACATCACCGGGGACTCCCTCGCCCTTTCCATTGAGGCGGCCAAGACGGACGCCGATGTGATCGTGTTCTGCGGCGTGCATTTCATGGCGGAGTCTGCCTCCATCCTGGCGCCTGGCAAAACGGTGCTGCTGCCCCGGCTGGACGCGGGTTGCCCGATGGCCGACATGGTGTCCGTAGAGGCGCTCAGGGAGCTCAAGGCCTCGCTTCCCGGCGTGCCGGTGGTGACCTACGTGAACTCGTCGGCCGCGGTGAAGGCGGAGAGCGATATCTGCTGCACCTCCGCCAACGCGGTGAAGGTCGTGCAATCGCTTGTTGCGGACGAAATCATCTTCGCCCCGGACCGAAACCTCGGCGGCTACGTAGCGGGATTCACCAACAAGCGCTTCCATCTCTGGGAGGGATACTGCCCGACCCATGAGAGGCTGCGGCCGGAGGTCGTACAGGAGCTCAAGCAGAGTTACCCCGATGCCCCCTTCGTCTGCCACCCGGAGTGCAACCCCGCGGTGGTCGCCCTCGCGGACCATGTCTGTTCCACGACGGGGATGTACGACTACTGCAGGTCGAGCGGCGCCCGGCGCTTCATCATCGGCACAGAGGCGGGAATCCTCTGGCGGCTCAAGCGGGAGAACCCGGACAAGGAGTTCATCCTGGCATCCCCGGCCCTCGTCTGCCCGAACATGAAGCTCACCTCGCTGGAAGATGTCCTGGAATCGCTGCAGACGATGCAGCCTGTCGTCAAGGTCCCCGAGGAGATCAGGATCCCCGCGAAGCGCGCGCTGGACCGGATGCTCGCCATACCCAGGGATTAAGAGTCTCGACAGTGTACTGTCGCAGTTTCGATAGTGAAACCTATGTGAGGAATCCAGTGCCGAGACGCATGCAATGCATCTCTACACCGATTGAACTTATGCAGCTAATAAGGGCTTTTCAGGAGCAGACATGATCCGGTCGTTCAAGGGGATCTCCCCAAAGATAGATAAATCCGCCTTTGTCGCGGAGGGGGCCGTCGTCATCGGCGACGTCACCATCGGCAGGGACGCGAGCATCTGGTACAACTGCGTGGTCCGGGGGGATGTGAACTCCATCAGCATCGGCGCCCGGAGCAATATCCAGGACCTCTCCATGCTGCACGTGACCCACAAGAAACACGCGGACGACCCGGGCGCGCCGCTCATCATAGGAGACGGCGTGACCGTCGGCCACAGCGTCACCCTGCATGGCTGCACCATCGAGGACGGCGCCTTTATCGGGATGCAGGCGATGATCATGGACAAGGCCGTGGTCGGAAAGGGCGCGCTGGTGGGTGCCCGTGCCCTGGTCACCGAAGGGACCGTGATCCCGCCGGCAACGCTCTGGGTAGGGGCACCGGCCAGGTACAAGCGTGACCTCACTCCGGACGAGGTTGCCTGGCTGGGCCGCTCCGCCGGAAACTATGTCAAGTACGCCCGGGAATACCTTGAAGACGCCCCGTAGCGTCGTCATCTGAGGCGGGCCGCAGTGCGACTGCCGAAAAGTTGACCCAGCGAAAGGTGAATCAGAGTTGCAGCAAGATCCGCAAATCCGCCTCATGGAACTGTTCGACCTCCTCCTCAAACGCTACGGCGCGCTCCACTGGTGGCCGGCCGAGACCCCTATCGAGGTCTGCATCGGCGCCATCCTCACCCAGAACACCAACTGGCTCAACGTGGAAAAGGCGATCGTCAACCTGAGGCGGGAGGGGCTCCTTTCGGTGCAGGCCCTCTGGGAGATCGATCGGGAGCGTCTCGCCGAACTGATCCGCCCCTCCGGTTTTTTCAACGTGAAGAGCGCTAGGCTGAAGGATTTCATCGGCTGGATCCGGGGCGGGCACGGCAGCCTGGATGCGATGTTCAGCGGCGACTGGAGAGTGCTCCGGGAAGAGCTCATTGCGGTGCGCGGGATCGGCCGGGAGACCTGCGACTCGATCCTGCTGTACGCCGGTGGCAAGCCGTCCTTCGTCGTGGATGCCTACACCAGGAGGCTTTTCTCCAGGCTCGGGCTGGTGCGTGAAAGCGACGGCTACGAACAGGTCCGCGCACTCTTCATGGATGCGCTGCCGCACGACAGCGCGCTTTTCAGCGAGTACCACGCACTGATCGTCGAGCACTGCAAGCGCCACTGCCGGAAGAAGCCGCTCTGTGACGGCTGCCCGCTCCGAACTGTCTGCCCGTACCCAAGCCTTTTAGGCGTCTAGTCCCTTCTCTGCTGTACCATCCCGACAGGCACGCAATACTAATAACTCGTAGCAGGAGCTGCATTCCTGCCGCAACTCTGCTCACGGAGGACGCTCCTACTGGGTTTATCTGAAGGTTGCAACGCAGAGCGGGAAATTGGTGAGTCAGAAGGGACGGGTCGAAGGGACCGTTCAGTCGTTGGGTGAATAGTTGAAGTCGGCGGGTTTGCTGGATTCTTCCTCGGGGAGGCATTCTTCTCCCCTCAGGACGTCGAGAAACTGCTTCAGGATCCTCGCTGTCAGTCCCCAAATCTCGTCCTCGCCGTGGACGTAGAAGTACATGGCGCGCTTCGCGCCCTGCCACTGCCAATCCTCGACACGGAACACCCCGGGCTTGCTGAAGTGGGAGAGCGGCACCTCGATGATCCTTTCTATCTCGGCGCCGCTTACGGTAAGCTGGTAATCCGAGGGGAAAAAGCCGACTACCGGAGTGACCAGGTAGTTGTGTATGGAATGGCAGTCGTCCAGCTCTCCCACAACCTCCACGTCTGAGGGGAGGATGCCGACCTCTTCCCAGGTCTCGCGCAGCGCAGTGAAGACGCTGTCCAGGTCGCCTGCTTCGCGCACCCCGCCGGGGAAAGAGATCTCGCCGCTATGGTGGGTCAGGTGCAGGGTCCGCTTGGTGAAAAAGACATAGTACTCCCCGTTCTTGAGGAAGAGCGGAATCAGCACGGCGGCGGGGACCGGGCCGGATTCCATCGGCACCCGCCTGCGCGAGGCGAGTGCCGTTCTGAGCCTTTCCTTGATCATCATGGGGTCGGTGAGCTCCTGTGCCGGGTCTGGGCGTTCAGCTTCGATCAGAGTATCGGCTCCTTTGCCCTTCTCTTCAGTTCAGCGATGGTGGCGGCGTAGTCCGGGCTCTGGAAGACCGCGCTCCCCGCCACGAACACGTCGGCACCGGCGTGGGCGATGCGGGCGATGTTGTCCGTTTTCACTCCGCCGTCCACCTCAAGTTCTGCCTCCACGCCACGCCTGTCAAGGATCCCGCGCAACGCCTGTATCTTCGGGATGCAGGCGTCGATGAAGGACTGCCCGCCAAAGCCGGGGTTTACCGTCATCAGCAGCACGAGGTCGAGATCCTCTAGAACGTAATCGAGCACGCCGAGCGGGGTCGCGGGGTTGAGCGAGACGCCGGCCCTTTTTCCGAGCGATTTGATCAGCTGAACGGTGCGGTGCAGGTGGTTGGTCGCCTCGGCATGGACCACGATGATGTCAGCACCCGCCTCGGCAAACGAAGCGATGTAGCGATCCGGCTCCGCGATCATCAGGTGCACGTCAAGCGGCAGCTTTGTAACGCGGCGCACCGCCTCGACGATGAGCGGGCCGATGGTGATGTTCGGGACGAAATGGCCGTCCATCACGTCGATGTGGACGTAATCGGCCCCGCCCGCCTCGATGGCTGCAATCTCTTCCCCCAGACGCGAGAAGTCGGCGGAGAGTATGGATGGTGCTATTTTTTTCATGGGAACTCCTGGAAAATCAATTGTCAATTGTATTACGTCTTACGCTTTTCTGAGACGTGCCGCAAAGAAGCCGTCCATGCCGTCCCGGTGCGGCCAGCTCCTGAAGAAGCCGCGCTCGGTGAGGAGGGGGGCGTAGTCCGGGAACAGGGGACGCAGATCCTCGGCGGCGAATTCGGGGTGCCGGGCGAGGAATGCGTCGACCACATCCTCGTTCTCCTGGCGGCTGGTGGAGCAGGTGGCATAGAGGAGCGTACCTTCCGGCGCCAGGTACTTGCAGAGGTTCTCCAGGATGGCGAGCTGGCTCACCGCGAGCTGGCCCAGGTCCGCGGGGGACTTCCACCACTTCCCTTCCGGGTTGCGCCTGATGACGCCGAGGCCCGAGCAGGGAGCGTCCACCAGGATCCGGTCGAAGAGGGTGTCCTTCACCGCGTTGGAGGGAGCGGTGGCGTCCATGGTGAAGGTCCTGACCGACGTGATGCCGAGCCTGTCACAGGTCTCCCTGATCAGGCGCAGCTTCTTGTGGTTAACGTCGCAGGCGCAGATCTCGCCGCTGTCTCCCATGAGCTGGGCTATCTGGGTGGTCTTGCCACCGGGAGCCGCGCAGGCGTCCAGCACCCGCTCTCCCTTCTTCGGGTCGAGGAAGAGCGGCGCCAGCTGTGAGGACTCGTCCTGTACCGTGAAGAGCCCGTCCCTGAAGGAGGGGAGCTTGGTGATGGCGCCGGACTGGTTCAGCCGGATGCCGTCCTGTGACCAGACGGTAGCGCTGCAACTCACCCCTTCCTGGGCGAGCCGCTCCATCAGCGCTTCCCGGGAGATGCGCAGGGTGTTGGTCCGGATGGTAAAGGGGGGCGGCTCCGCCATGGCGGCAGCAAGCGCCTCCGCGGCGTCGGTGCCCAGCTGCTCGCACCACTGGGCGGCGAGCCAGTCGGGGTGGGAATAGCGGGCTGCCAGGTACTCGACGGGGCTGGTGGTCCGGTCCGGGTAGCTGATGCTGTCGCGCCCGCGGTCGGCGCTGCGCAGGATGGCGTTGATGAAACCCGACGCGCGCGGAGCCAGCTCCTTGGCGAGGTTCACCGTCTCGTTGACCGCGGCCGAAACCGGCACCCGGTCCAGGAAAAAGGCCTGGTACACCCCGAGACGCAGCAGCAAAAGCACGAAGAGCTCCAGCTTCTCGGGGCGTTGCTTGGAGAACTGGCCGATGATGTGGTCGAGCGTTCCCTGTCTGCGGAGCACACCGTAGACGAGTTCGGTCAGGAGCCCTCGGTCGGCCCCCTTGATGAACTCCTTGGAGAGTTCGTGGTCTATCAGGATGTCTGCGAAGGATTTTTCTTTCTCTATCCGGAGCAGTATGTCGAAGGCTGCGCGGCGCGGGTTTTTGGTGGACAAGGTACTTCCTTTTTGGGGCGTGAGGATCGGGGCGAATCTGCTTTTCATTATAAGCATTTTGCCCAAAACTGCAAGCTGTTAGGGGACTTGACATGTCTAAAAGCGGAGCTACTCTTGAGGCTGGCGAATATTAATAAACTCGGAGGTTTGCCATGATAGATTGGGAATCGGAGATGGGCAAGGCGCTGTCACGGGCAAAGGCTGAACAAAAATGCGTTCTGCTCGACTTTTACAGCCCCGAATGCATCGGCTGCAAACAGATGGACGCGGTCACTTTTCCGGACCAGGACGTTGCCAATTTCATCACGGATCGTATGATCCCGCTCCGTGCCCCGATCGGCACCAAGACCCTCGCCTCGGATTTCCGGGTGGTCTGGACCCCGGCGCTCGTCATTCTCGACTACTACGGCAAGGAGCACCAGCGTACAGTTGGTTACCTTCCGCCTGATGAAATGGTCGCCACGCTCCTGCTCGGCATCGGCAAGGTCGGCTTCAATAACGACCAGTTCAGCGAGGCGGTCATCCAGATGAACACCCTCTTGAACGGCTATCCGAAGAGCGCCGTGGCGCCGGAGGCGGTCTACCTGCGCGGCGTGGCGCGCTACAAGTCGAGCCATTCGGACGGGGCGCTCAAGGAGGCCTACCAGCAGCTTCTGGCCGAATATCCGGAGAGCAAGTGGACCCGGCGTGCCGAGCCGTACTCCCTGCTCTAGGGAACGGGAGAGACGGCCGCAGGGGCATGAGACGCATGCAATGCGTCTCTACGTTGCTTGGTGTCGGTCGGCTGGTCAGCTGCATTTATTGTTCTGTTCCTTAGCGGCAGCTCGAAATCATTGTTTTCCCCCGGGGGGCGGCAGCTGTGCCGCCCCCTTTCTGCATGGCTAACAGGTCTGCCGGCCGGGGACGGTGCAACTTTATTGCAATTGATCCTCATCTGATCCATAATCCCGGCGATTGCCATTGGCGCCAGCGCATCTCTTGCGAGGGCAGCGACGTTTCCCTGGGGAGGGGCCGTGGACCACGTGCTAAACGGTGTGCTCATCGTCTTCCTGACGCTCCTCGCGCTGTTGTCCGCGGGGCACGCGCTCATCAACAAGCGGGATCCGCGCTCTGCACTGGGGTGGATAATGACCTGCATCGCCGTCCCGTTTCTGGGGCCCCTGCTCTACTGGGGGTTGGGGGTGAACAGGATCTACCGCAGGGCGAAGCGCTGGCACAGGGAGGCGGACGAAACTCTCCGCCGGCCGACACCTTGGATCCCTGCCGTTTCCGCACCACTTCCCGCAGAACTCTCCTATCTAAAAGAACTGCGCAGCCTTTCCGACCGCGTCGTCAGCACGGACCTCCTGCCGGGCAACGCCATCCTCCCCCTGGAAAACGGCGAAGAGGCCTACCCGGCCATGCTCGCCGCGATCGAGAGCGGGGTCTCCTCCATTCATCTGTGCACCTATATCTTCGACGGGGACCGGACCGGGAAGCGCTTCGTGGCGGCGCTCACCGAGGCGGCCGCTCGGGGGGTGGAGGTGCGGGTGATCGTTGACAGCCTGGGGGAAAAATACTCCCGCCCCACTGCCAGGAAGCTTTTGAAGGGGTCCGCGGTGCTGTTCCGCAGTTTCCTGCCGCTTCGGCCCGGCGGCTACCTGAACCTGAGGAATCATCGCAAGATTCTCGTGGTGGACGGGAGGCTCGGCTTTACCGGGGGGATGAACATCGGCGACCGCCACCTCGTTTCGGGCCCCACGCCGCTGGTGAAGGACCTGCACTTTCAGGTGACCGGGCCGGTGGTGGCCGACCTGCAGCGCACCTTCCTTGAGGACTGGCGTTTTGCCAAGGGGGAGCAGCTGACGGGGCCGCGCTATTTCCCGGAGCTGCCGGGGGCGGGAAGCGCACTGGTCCGCGCGGTGAGCGACGGGCCGGACAAGGAGTTCAGAAAGCTGCACTGGATCATACTGGGCGCCCTCTCCTGCGCGAGGAAGCGGGTCACCATCGTCACCCCCTACTTCATACCGGACCGCCCGCTGATCGCGGCGCTCGTTACGGCGGCCCTGCGCGGGGTGGCGATCACCCTGGTGCTCCCCGGGGTGAACAACCTCCCCTTCGTGCAGTGGGCCAGCCGGTCCTACCTCTGGGAGCTGCTGCAGCAGGGGGTGCGCGT
>DATCHY010000447.1:0-3856 GCA_036508065.1 Geomonas sp.
CACCGTAACGGTGACCATGCCGCAAGGCCCTGCTCCGGTGCTGCTCGGCACGGCCGGCAATTATGTGATCCTGGCAAAAACCGGAGTCTCGACCGTCCCGGATTCTGTCATTACCGGGAATGTCGGATTGAGCCCGGCAGCCACCTCGTTCCTGACCGGTTTTTCACTCACCAAGGTAGGGACGGCATCCGCGATATCGACTCAAGTGGTCGGAAGCCTGTTCGGCGCCGACATGACCGCTCCTACCAGCACGAATCTGACCACGGCGGTTATCAACATGGGGACTGCGTACACCGACGCTGCCGGGCGGCCGACACCTGATTTCTTGAATCTGGGTGTAGGAGAAATCGGCGGGAAGACCCTGCCTCCCGGTCTCTACAAATGGACCACCGGGGTGACGATGTCATCCGATGTCACCATCTCGGGCGGCGCAAATGACATCTGGATCTTCCAGGTTGCCGGCAATCTCGCGCAGAGTCCCGCCAGACACATTTACTTGAGCGGTGGCGCTCAGGCCAAGAACATATTTTGGCAGGTCGCCGGGACCGTGAGCATTGGGACAACCGCGCATTTTGAGGGGATCATACTGTCCCAGACCTCGATCTCGCTTGCTACCGGCGCGTCGCTGAACGGCAGGGCGCTGGCACAGACCGCGGTCATCCTGGATGCCAATGCGGTTACCAAGCCCAACTGAAAAGCAACGCCATTTATGAGCTAGGGAGGAGGATGAGCTAGGGAGGAGGAGTTCGGATTCTGTGGCAGAGCTTTCTCTATGACGAGAAAGAGCACGTTGATGTCGCACTACTGCACCATTATTTACACTGAACAAACCAACACCAAACAAGGAGAACGACAATGAAAAAGCTCATCGTGTTAGCATGCCTCGCAACAACCATTTCCATGACCGCAGGCGCGGCAATGGCCGACAGCATCAAAGGAAGACTCGGCGTTACCGGCAAAATCGGTTTCCTGATCCCGGCCGACAACGAGTCGGATTTTGTCCATAACAATACCGATGCGGGCTTCATCGGTGGCGCCGGCCTCATCTACGGCCTCGATGACCACTTCGCCGCGGAGTTCGATGTCACCCGGAGCGCTTTCGGCTCCGAGATCGGCGATTTCGGGGTTACCAACGTCTCGTTCGGCGGGCAGTACCGCTTCGCACCTAGCAACCACCAGCTGGTCCCCTATCTCGGGGCGGGGCTGGACATCCTCGTCAGCGACTATGACCCGAACGACGGGTCAAGACGCGACATCGACACGACGGTCGGAGTCCACGCCAGCGCCGGCGTCGATTACTTCCTCCTCAAACAGTTGGCCCTGACCGCGGAGGCGAAGCTTGTCCTTGCCCCCGATGCCGACGTAACCGACCGTTCCGGCGCCCACCAGGGCAATTTCGATCCGTCGAGTTTTTCCAGCACCTTCGGCATCAGGTACTTCTTCAACTAACCGTCCCGGCTGACCAATCAGCACAGGACTAAATCTTTCGCGTTTTTCGTAAGGTAAGGGCGACCCGTTCGGGTCGCCCTTTTGCTCAGGAACGGACATAAACCTTGGCATGGCGGGACCAATCAAAGGCTGGGCGCCCCGCCGGCTCGCCGCTACTGGCCCCACCGAGCCCGCCACATGTGACGGCTTCATCAAAATACGACAGCCGCCTTTGGCGGCTGCCTCTTTTCCCTCCCCAAGCCAGCTGAGTCTTATCGCGTAATATCAGCATCTTGATTCAACCTCGCCCGCAGTTCGTCCTTGGCACGTTAGTTGTATTAACCTATAGTGACAGCTAGCAAGCTGGCCGAAATTCAAAAGACCAGCTACCAGTTCAAAAAGGAGCTACCATGAGTACCAAATCTGTTCTTTCCATGCTGATGTTGACAGCAGCCGTCCTCACCTTCACCTTCGCCGGCAATGCCGAGGCTGTGAATGTCCAAGTCAATGGCTACCTGCCGGCACCTCCAGGCGTAAACGTCCAGATCGACGCAGGCCGTCCCTATTATGTGGAAAGCCATCGCCGGGTGTATATCGAAAGGGAACCAAGATATTACAAAGAAGATAAGAGACATTACAAAAAACAGAAGAAACATCACGAGGACCGGGGCAACCATTATGGTCATGAGGAACACGGCGGACGCGGCGGACACGGCCGTTAGGTTTGCGGCAATCCGAGCTGCGAGCCCCATTGCCGGGTGCGGCCCGCTTTAGCAAAGCCGTCCGGGCAACCTATGCCCGGCACGGCGCGCAAAGTTCCGGGCCGGCAGGCCACACGCAGAGAGTCGGGGCGGAATTCGCTTACCGCTGACCAGCAATGGCCACGACCCTGCAGAGAAAACTGGAGAACCAAATGCAGAAAATACGCCACGGATTCATTGTGTTGGGGATGCTGTTATGCCTGGCCACTTCCGCCACGGCAGGGGTGAGTATCGGCATCGGGTTACCCAACGTGAGCATCGGGATCAACCTGCCGTTGTTCCCGGAGCTGGTCCCGGTTCCGGTCTATCCCGTCTACTATGCTCCCGGAGTGGACGGCAACTACTTCTTCTACGACGGCATGTACTGGGTCTACCAGGATGACAACTGGTATGCTAGTTCCTGGTACAACGGTCCCTGGGCTTTTGTCGAGCCGACGGTCGTACCGCTTTTCATCCTGAGGGTCCCGGTGAGCTACTACCGGCAGCCTCCCATGTACTTTAGCGGCTGGCAGTCGAGCGCTCCGCCCCGCTGGGGCGATCACTGGGGCCGTTCCTGGGAACAGCGCCGAGGCGGGTGGGACCATTGGAAACGCAGCTCCGCTCCGTCTCGCGCCCCGCTTCCTGCCTACCAGCGCCAGTATGCCGGGGACCGCTATCCCCGGGTAGAGCAGCAGCGTGCGCTGCGCGGCCAGCAATACCGCTACCAGCCGCGTGACAAGGTGGTGCGACAGCATTTAAGGCAGGTTGAGCAGAAAGCGCCGGCAGCGCAACATGGTAGGCAGGAAAGGCCGCAGACGCAGCAGATCCAGCGACAAGCGCCGCACCAGCAGATAGCTCCCGCCGCTCAGCGCCCGCAGCCGGCAAACCAACCAGCCCGGGCCCCAGCGCAGCAGCGAGGCCCGGCAGCCCGTGAGCAGAGGCAGCAGCCAGCAGCACAGCGCGAGCAGCACGCCCCGCAAGGCCGTGAGCAGCAACGAGGCCAGGAGCAAAGATCACAGGACAGAGGTGGTCAGCAGGATAGAGGCGGTCAGCAGGACAGAGGTGGTCAGCAGGACAGAGGTGGTCAGCAGGATAGAGGTGGTCAGCAGGATAGAGGCCACGGGCAGAACAGAGACGAGGGACGGGGCCGGTAACAGTTAATCAGTCCTGATTGTCCGTCAGCCAAAAGACAGGCCCTTACTCCTCATGAAGTGGTAAGGGCCTGTTTGCCTCACAAGTTAGCATCAAAGAAAAGACTGGCGAAAAACCATTGGCCACGGAGAAAATATGAGAACCTCGGAGAAATACAGGTAAACTGTACGAATCGAGTCCAGTGTCTGGGTATTACAGGTTTAACCTTGACGTTGGCTTTCTCAGATTTACTCAGATTTTCTCCGTGGCAAATGGTTTTAGCTTTTGATTTGGGAGGTTCACATGGACAAGCGAACGGAATATGTCGAAAGGCTCTCGGCACAGATGGTCGAGTGGGATACCGAGATTGAGCGACTCAAGGACAAGGCAGAAAGCGCCACGCCCGAGTCGAAGACCGACTACTCGCAGGCAATCGCGGCCTTGCAGCTCAAGCGGGATGAAGCCGCGCTCAAGCTGCAGGGGATATCGGCCGCCAGCGATGATGAATGGGAAGACCTCAAGACGGGAACGGACCAGGTCTGGGGCGAGGTCAGGAC